>JAITNC010000169.1 GCA_031290675.1 Campylobacteraceae bacterium
TAATCGCATTTGTTTCTATCTTTTTGACTATGTCGGTAGGTTTGTATTGACCAAAATCTATACCGCTCCAACCGGACAACAAAGTAAGTGCGCCGTCATAAGAGATGTACTTTTTGTAATCCTCGTATTTCGCCTGCGCTTTCTCATCAGTCTCATCTACAACGATAGTGATTAGCGAGAACACAAGCACTTTTTGAGGGTCTCTGCCCGCCGCTTTCGCTTTAGAGCGAATTTCAGCGACATACTCTTTTGTAACTTTTTGACTTGGCGTGCCTATAAATACGCACTCAGCATGAAGTGCTGCAAACTCTTTGCCCGCAGTTGATGAGCCGGCTTGAAACAACACTGGAGTTCGTTGAGGCGAAGGCTCTGTGAGTCCGATACCCGGAACTTCAAAGTATTTACCCTTGTGTCCTATGTCGTGAACTTTGTCAGGGTGAGCGAAAATGCGCTTCTCTTTGTCTCGCACTACTGCGCCGTCTTCCCAGCTGCCTTCAAGCAGTTTGTAAATGACTTCAAGATACTCATTTGCTATCTCATAACGGTTGTCGTGGCGGTTTAGATTGTCATCGCCTACATTTTTTGCGCCGCTTTCAAGATAAGATGTTACGATATTCCAACCGACACGTCCCTTTGTGTAGTGGTCTGCCGTGGCTATTCGTCTGGCAAATGTATATGGGTGCTCAAACGAAGTTGAGGAGGTCACGCCGATACCGATATGTTTCGTAGCCTGTGCGACCGGACCTGCTATCTGCAGCGGGTCATTGACAGGTATCTGAACGCCCTGCTCTATCGCACTTCTTGCGCTCTGTTGGTATACATCATAATACCCAACAACATCAGCTATAAAAATAGCGTTAAAAAAGCCCTTTTCCAATGTCTTGGCAAGGTCAGTCCAATACTCCAAATCCTTGTACTGCCATGAACGGTCTCTTGGGTGCGCCCAAAGTCCCGGGGATTGATGTCCTACGCAGTTCATCTCAAATGCGTTGAATGAAAATTTTTTGCTCATAAAGTTGTCTCCTATTTATAATTTAATTTTTATTTTTGGTCAAGCAATCATTTGTATTTATCTTTGAAAACCTCCTCAAAAAATAGTTCTTTTTGAGTTGGTTTGCTCTTTATCGTGCCTATTTTGTACAAAAAGTCACTAAACAAAGATATATCTGTCGGCTTTACTGTATATTTTATATCTGCTCTGCGTGATAAAATCTTCTCTATCAACTCCACTTTCTCGCTTGAGTTGGCGACTTTGAGATAAAGCTCGGCACTTTCACGTGCGCTGTGAGTGTTTACCCACTCATTTGCCTCAACCAAAGACTCCAAAAAAACCGCTATGAGTTTTTGATTTGCGTTGTAAAACTTCTCTGTAGTTGAGATAACGCTCGTGCTAAATCCTTTGCCCAAAATATCATCAGAATCAAGAACTGTATGGATATTTTTGTGCTCAAGCTCAGCTGTTGAAAATGGCTCTGATGAGAAATGCGCCGTAACTTCGGACTTGCCTGACGTGAGCGATATCAATGCGTCCGGGTGTTTGAGTCCGACCGTGAGATGGTCAAGCTTGTCATAATTGCTCTCTCCAAACTCTTTTGCGGCAGCTATCTGCAACAAAAGTGCGTGTATGGAAACTTTGATGGACGGCAATGCTATCTTATCTTTGTCTGTAAAATCCCTGATAGTTTTGATATTTGGATTTACAGTGTTCAAAAGATACTGCGACCTGTCATACGCTGCGATAGCTTTAATCTTCCCTTTTGACTTATCCCAAAGAATGAGAAAAGGGGGAATGCCGTTTGTATTTAAGTCTATATTTCCCGAAAGCAGTGCGTCATTTGTCGCCGCTCCTCCTGAAAATGTAAACCACTCTATCTTGACATCGCCAAGTCCGGCTTTTTTGGCGTTTTTCTCAAATATCTTATGCTCGTCCAAAACAAACAGCGGCAGATAGCCTATATCGTACTGTTTGGCTATTTTGAGCGTTTTGACCTCTGCGAAGAGTTCTACGCTAAAAACCATTAGCGCTACAATAGATAAAATTATCTTTCTCATTTTGTTTATTCCTCTGTTTTTATATTAAATTTTTTTAATTGGCAATTAAATTGCCGCCTTGAATTTTACTTTCCTAAAAAAGCAAATCTTCCTGTTTTGGCTGTGATTTTATAGCTCCCACCTTGTATAAAAAGTCGCTAAAGACTGTAACGCCTGCCACTTTTGGACTAAAATCAGCGCCGCCTTTTTCAAGTATTGAAAGCAGTACGCTTACAGACTCTTTTGAGTTTTCAGACTTTATATAAAGCTCTATAGCCTCTTTTTTGTTTGCATTTATCCACTCGTTCGCCTCATCAAGCGCCTTGATAAAAGAGGCTGTGAGTTTTGGATTTTTGTCGTAAAACTCTTTTGTGGTTGAGTAAACGCCTGTCGTGATACCTTTGCCTACAACATCTGCCGAGTTCAATATCTCGTGGATATTTGGATTTTGCAGCTCTATGCTCGTGTAAGGCTCTCTGCCAAAATGCGCCGTTATCTCTGACTTGCCTGAAGTTAGTGCGACAAGCGCGTCAGGATTGCCCAAAGTAACGGTCAAATGGTCAAATTTGTCATAATTTTCTATACCATACTCTTTTGCTGCGGCTATCTGGAGTATCAAAGATTGGATAGAGACTTTGACAGCAGCCAAAGCGATTCTGTCTTTCTCACCCAAATCTTTTATACTCTTGACTTTTGGATTTGACGAAACCAAACCTATAGTATCTTTGCCCGATGAAGCTATAGCTTTGACTCTCCCATTTGTCTTATCCCAAAGCCGTACAAACGGCGCTACACCGCTGGAGCTTATATCTACACTGCCCGATAACAAAGCCTCATTTGTAGCAGCTCCTCCCGCAAGTGTGATCCACTCTATCTTGACATTGTCGCCAAGACCTGCCTCTTTGGCGTATTTTTGTACAAGCTTGCGCTCTGTTATAACTGTAAACGGCAGGGTATTGAACCCGTACTGTTTCGCTATACGGATAGAGTTTACCTCTGCGGACAACCATACGCTCAAAACGGCCGAGAAAATAAAAAATAAAATTAGTTTTTTCATCATATCAATACCCCTTTTTGTATATTTTTTTTACGCTATAGCGTCTTTTTTGATAAATCGTGGCTGTGCGCCTTTGCCGAGCAATGGAAATACAAGCTCCGCAAATCTCGCCGCCTCTTCTAGGTGTGGATAACCCGAAAGTACAAATGTATCAACTCCCAAAGCCTCATACTCTTTCAGCCTTGCCGCTACTGTTTCAGGGTCGCCTACAAGTGCTGTTCCGGCACCCCTTCGCACAAGTCCTATACCCGCCCAAAGGTTTGGAGAAACTTCAAGTTTGCTTTTGTCGCCGGCGTGAAGCCCTCTTATGCGCTGTTGTCCGACAGAGTCTGTGATTTCAAATTTTTTCTGCTCTCTTGCGATAATCTCATCGTCAAGTTTGCTTATGAGCCGCTCAGCCGCTGCCCAAGCCTCTTCGTTTGTTTCACGTACGATGACTTGCAGCCTCACGCCAAATCTGACTTTTCGCCCGTACTTCTCAGCTCTCTTTCTTACGTCGGCTATCTTTTGAGCGACCAGATGAGGCGGCTCGCCCCAGCTAAGATAAGCGTCTATATGTTTGGCTGTAAGCTCGTGCGCTACGTCAGATGAACCGCCAAAATACAACGGCGGGTGCGGCTTTTGCACAGGAGAAAAGCTAACGTGCGCATTTTTGATATCAAAATATTTGCCCTTATGCGTAACGTTCTCGCCTTTCAAAAGCCTTTTCCACACGTCCAAAAACTCGTCAGCCAACTCGTAACGCTCATCGTGCTCCAGATGAACGCCGTCCACCTCAAGCTCTTCTACGGAGTAAGTTCCCGGCACTACGTTTAGTATCAGACGACCGTCTAAGACATCATCAAGAGTGACGGTTTGTCTTGCAAAAACTACAGGACCACCCGTAGCAGAAGGGCGAAGAGCCAAAAGGAGTTTTATCTTGCTCGTATAAGCCGCCAAGTTGGCCGCCAAGATAAACGGGTCTTGCGAATCGCTGCCTGTCGGAATCAAAAGCCCGTCATATCCAAACTGCTCGGCAGTCGTGGCTATTTGCCTCAAATACGAAGCCGTTGGCGGTCTAAAATCCGAAACCTCTCCCACATACCTTGTATCTCCACCTGTCGGAAGATACCAAAAAATGTTCAAACTCATAATAGCCCCCTTGAAAAAAATTGGACAAACCCTATACTAAACCATAGTAAATCTATCGGTTTAATATATATTATATAAAATTGTATACCAATAATTATTAGAGACAACTTAAGTAATAGGAGTTTTTCTATCCGTTTAGTCATATTTTTTGAAAATTTCAAATATTTTTGTGTTTTTTAAAGTATTTTTATCAGAAAGTTAAGTTTTGGTAGTGGTTGTTTTTATTGTAAGTTGAGATAGTTTATCAAAAATCTGCCCCATTGTCATGTAGGGCGGAGCGAAGCATCTGTGTTTACTCTCCTCCGTCATTGCGAGTGAGCTTGCGAACGTGGCAATCCACTCTTTTTGTCATGACAAGCAGCGAAGCCCCCCTATTGTCATGCTGAGCCGAAGGCGTGAGCATCTGTGTTTATTCTCTTCCGTCATTGCGAGTGAGCTTGCGAACGTGGCAATCCATTCCCCTCATTGTCATGCTGAGCTTGCGAAGCATCTGTGTTTACTCTCCTCCGTCATTGCAAGTGAGCCGAAGCCCACAACTCCGTCATTGCGAGCTTGTACTCAAGCGTGGCAATCCACTCTTATGCTTTTTTTGCGCCACACACGCCCCTTTGTGTCATTGTGAGGAGCGAAGCAGAGTGACAATCTCAGCTTTTACCCCTCCATTGTCATGCGTGAACGAAGGCGTGAGCATCTGTGTTTATTTTCTTTCATTCTTTTTTGCAACTCAGTTGCATTTGGTAGTTAATTCCCCTCCTGCGGAGGGGTGTCCGAAGGACGGGGTGGTTTTGTATTACGTTGTATTACAAAAAAGTGGATTGCCACGTTCGCAAGCTCACTCGCAATGACGG
>JAITNC010000183.1 GCA_031290675.1 Campylobacteraceae bacterium
CGCCCCAAAAACATCGTCAAAACTATCAAAATTATCGCGAAGTCTATCATCACATCGGCGAAGTTGAAAACGGCAAATTCAAATCCGTAATGCCACGCCACGTAGTCCACAACGCCGCCGTGCAAAAATCTATCAAGTATGTTTCCGCAGCCCGAGCCAAAGAGTATTCCCACGGCGATGGCGTTGCGTTTGAAAAACTCCCGCTCCGTGTAAGCGTACGCCAAAAGCCCCAAGATGATGGCTATCTGTATGTATTTCAAGCTCTCGCCCAAAAATGCGAACATAGAAAAAGCCACGCCTTTGTTCAGCACAAAATAAAACGAGATGACATCGCTATGCCAAACAAATCCGTCCAAAAATATAGATTTTATATACTGGTCAATGCCAAAAATCAAAACAGCGAAAATAACGCATACGCCGATACTTTTACCCATTTAACGCCCTTTTGAAAAACCCTTCGCTCTCCTGCACGGCCGAGCTCAAAACCTTCTCGTCGCTCGCCTCAAGCAAGATGCGCAGGAGATTTTCCGTACCCGAATACCTTACAAGCGCTCTGATATTTTGGCTTTTTAGCTTCTCCATAAGCTCTTTGTAACCCTTGATATCTTCAAGCGGTATCTTGTCATTTACTTGTAGGTTGATGAGTTTTTGCGGATAAAGTTCAAACGGATTTAGCTTGACGCCGACGGGTTCTTTTTGTGTCGTGAGCAGATACGCCATCACTTGCAGTGCCGCTACAAGCGCATCTCCCGTCTTAGCGAAATCTGAAAATATGATATGTCCGCTCTGTTCGCCGCCAAAATTTGAGCCAAGCTCTCTTAGTTTTTCCAAGACATATTTATCGCCCACATCGCAGCGTGCGAGTTTTATCTTTTTTGCACTCAGGAAATCCTCCAGCGCTTGATTGCTCATAGTCGTCGCCACAACGGAGGTGTTTTTCAACAAAGCGTTGGTTTTGAGGTAGTTTGCCAAAACTCCCAAGAGTTTATCGCCGTCCACGACTTTGCCCTGCTCGTTTACCACGACGAGCCTGTCGGCGTCCCCGTCAAATGCAAACCCTATATCTGCCCTCAACTTCACGACCTCTTCGCCCAACTTTTCAGGGTGCAGCGCGCCGCAGGAGAGGTTGATATTGCTGCCGTTTGGCTCGTCGTTTATGACAAAAACATCAGCTCCAAGCTCCGTAAATATCGTAGGCGCTACCTTGTACGCCGCACCGTTAGCCACGTCAAGCACGACACGTGTGCCACGCAGTGTCAGCTCTTTTGGAAAAGAGTTTTTGATATGCACGATATATCTGCCGATGACGTCGTCTATGCGCTTTGAAGTGCCTATTTCCAGCTCAATTTTTTGATTTTGCTCTATCAGCTCTTTGTCAAAATATATCTTTTCTATCTCCGCTTCGTCTTTGACGTCAAGTTTAAATCCCGTGTGGTCAAAAAATTTGATGCCGTTATCAAAGTAGCTGTTGTGCGAGGCGCTTATCATTATTCCGGCGTCGCAGCGCATATCTTCCGTCAAAAACGCTATCGCCGGGGTGGGCATAGGGCCTACCTGTATCACATTGTAACCTACTGCCGTGAGCCCCGATACTATCGCGTTTTCTATCATATATCCGCTTCGTCTTGTGTCTTTGCCGACGAGTATTTTATTTGTAAGTGAGTGTTTTCTGAAAAATATACCTGCCGCCATAGCAAGCCTCATAGCCATAAAGGCGTCAAGTTTGGCTCCGGCTTTCCCTCGTACACCGTCTGTTCCAAATAGTTTCATAGTGTTGTCCTTGATGTGTAAAAAAATATTTTCCCGCTATTGTAACAAACAAATAGTAAATTTCTAATCATTGAGCGAAAAAAGCATATTATTATTAAATCTCACTGAAATTAAGTTATATGTAACTTTTAATTCTGTATAATCCAAGACTTAAATTTCTAAAAAGGCATTTTACTATGGCAAACCATAAGTCCTCGGAAAAACGCGCAAGGCAAACAAAAGTTAGAACCGAGAGAAATAGATTTTATAAAACTCGTATCAAAAATCTAACTAAAAACGTGCTAACAGCAGTTAGCGCAAATGATGCTGAAGCTGCGGATACAGCTTTTAAAGCTGCTAACAAAAACATTCACTCTTATGTTAGTAAGGGTATTTTAGCAAAAAATACAGCCGCTCGCAAGGTCGGCAGATTGGCTAAACTCGTTAGTTCCCTAAAAACCAAAGCCGCTTAAAGCCGGCTTTGCTTCTCTCATGCTCAAAGATAAACTTTTACCTTTTATCAATCGTTATAATGAAATATCATCGCTTTTGGCGTCTCAAGCTACATCTTTAGATATAAAAAAGATGACTGAACTCTCAAAAGAGCAGTCCGCCTTAGAAGAGATATACGCAAAAGCGAACGAATATATCAGAGTTTCGCAAGGCATAGACGACAACAGAGAGCTGCTTGAGGACGCCGAGCTTGGCGAACTTGCCAAAGATGAGCTCAAAAACCTTGAAAAGCAGGCGTTGGACATAGAAAGCGAGATAAAAATACTGCTTTTGCCAAAAGACCCAAATGATGACAAAAATATATTTCTTGAGATAAGAGCCGGCACTGGTGGGGACGAAGCTGCGCTATTTTCCGCCGACCTCTTCAAAGCGTACATCAGATACGCCGAGAGCAGACGATGGAAAGTAGAGATAGTAAGCCAAAGCGACGGCGTCATGGGCGGGCTCAAAGAGGTCATCGTACTCATACAGGGCAAAGGCGCGTACAGCCGCCTCAAATACGAAGGCGGTAC
>JAITNC010000202.1 GCA_031290675.1 Campylobacteraceae bacterium
GGGGCATTTTTGCCACTCTATCAGCGTTGGTCTTGGGATATTAAATCTATCCAAAAGCGGTTTATAGCTAGCTCTTTTCATTAACTCCTCCGTTGACAAATTGTATCGAGGGAGTTTGGATTATACCAAAAATATAGAACATTTAATTTAACGCTTATTGATTTTTAGGTTACAATAATACATCACTAACTCAACAATATCAAAAAACATTAATTTATTTGATATTGTGGCTTTCCTACCGTTGTGTCATTGCCTGTACTCGCTCGTGGCAAGCCACGCCCCTGTGTCATTATGAGGAGCGAAGCGACGTGGCAATCTGTGTTTCTTGCTATTCCTCCGTCATTGCGAGGAGCGAAGCGACGTGGCAATCCACTCTTATTCGTAATACAATGCAATACAAACACAGATGCTTCGGCTTCGCCTCTGCATGACAATGGGGAGCTTCGGCGAAGTCATGACACAAAGGGCGTTTGTGGCGCAAAAAAGGCAAAATGCTGGATTGCCACGCCTGATTACAGGCTCGCAATGACGGTATGGGGCAAATAAACACAGATTGTTACGTCGCTTCGCTCCCCACAATGACACAAAGGCAAATTTACAAAATTTTAGCGTCAGTTTTTCGCACGATAATGAGACGCAAATGAAGCCCGTGATAGAAAACCACCCCGCCCTTCGGGCACCCCTCCACAGAGGGGAATTAGTGAGCGAGTGCGGCGAAATTGCAACGAAATTAGCGTGCGAAATGACAAGCTAAAAATTGTAAAAGACAAAGTTAGGAGATTTTACAAAGGCTTGTCCTGCCGTAAAATCTCCGTAAAAGCCGAGCAATGATGAGGAAAGAGGCTATACCGCCTCCTCGCCCTCCTCTCCTGTTCTTATTCTCACAACGCCTGTTATGTCGGAGATAAAAATCTTTCCATCGCCGACTTTGCTTGTACGGGCGCTTTTGATGATAGCGTCAGTCGTTTTTTTGACCATATCGTCTTTCACGATGACTTCTATCTTGATTTTGGGCAAAAAATCAACAACATACTCTGCGCCTCTGTAAAGCTCTGAGTGTCCCTGTTGTCTGCCGTAGCCTTTGACTTCGCTGACCGTCATACCTGTCAATTCAAGTTCGTTCAGCGCGTCTTTGACATCGTCCAATTTAAACGGTCTTATAACTGCTTCTATTCTCTTCATATTTTACTCCTGTTATCTTAAGTTAAATGCTCTCTCGCCGTGTTCTGTTTCGTCCAAACCTTGCGATTCTACATCGCTGCTGACTCTTGCACCCCCTGTCAATATGGACGCTACTTTAAACACTATGGCTGTCGCGATAGCGGTAAATATGATAGTTACAGCGATACCTTCCACCTGTATCAACACTTGAGATGGATTTCCGTACAAAAGTCCCTTGCCGGCTTCATTTATGGCAGGATTTGCAAATATACCCGTAGCGATAGCGCCCCAAATACCTGATATGGCGTGAACACCGAAAACGTCCAATGAGTCGTCGTATTTCAACGCTTTTTTGAGCGAATTTACAGCGTAAAACGATAATATACCTGCTACCAGACCGATGACCAAAGAGCCTACAGCATCAACATAACCGGCAGCTGGCGTTATAGCGACAAGTCCCGCTACTATACCTGAGGCTATACCGATGAGCGTGAACTTTTTGTATGTCAAATACTCAACCAACAACCAAGCAAAAGCGGCAGCGGCAGCGGCTGTATTTGTTACCAAAACAGCATTTGCGGCTATGCCGTCAGCGGCGAGTTGGCTTCCACCGTTGAACCCAAACCAGCCAAACCATAGCAAAATCGCTCCGAGCATCGTAAAGGTCGCCGATGATGGAAATATCGCCTTGCCGTAATCCGCACGTTTGCCGAGCATCAAAGCTATCACAAGTCCTGCGACACCGGCGTTGATGTGGACAACTGTACCGCCTGCGAAGTCAAGAACGCCATCATTGCCCAAAAAGCCGCCGCCCCAAACCCAGTGAGCGATAGGAGCGTAAACCACAAGAATCCAAATCGCACTAAATACGAGCCAAGTGCCAAATTTCAACCTCTCTATGAGCGAACCGCTAATAAGAGCCAGCGTGATACCCGCAAATGTCATCTGAAAAATGACGAAAAGTATCTCGGGGATAGTGCCGTGAAGCTGCTCAATAGCGATATTTCTCAAGAAGAAACCATCAAAGCCTATGATGCTTCCGTAGTCTGTTCCAAACGCAAGAGAGTATCCTACGATGACCCAAACAAGGGCGGCTACGATATAACCCCCAACGCTCATAGCGACTGTGTTGAGCAAGTTTTTCGCTCTTGACATACCGCCGTAAAAAAGCGCCAAACCAGCTGGCGTCATAAGCATGACAAGCGTAGTAGCCGCGATAATCCAAGCGGTATCGCCTGCGCTAAGCACAGCTTCCGCAGCCTCGTCAGCCGCCAACACAAACGGCAATGATAATAGTGATAAAAGGAAAGGTATTCTTTTCCTCATATTTGCTCCTTCTATATGATTTGAGAAAATTCTATCACTTACGGTTTGTTTTTATGTGCAGTTCGCTGATTAATTTTTAATCAGTAAGAAAATTATATTTTATATGTCGTAGCGAATGGGTCATTGTTTTTGTCATCACTCCATATATATTCCATATGGCGGGCTATGCTCTCGGCTCTCTCACGCCCCAATATATCACACACAAACCCGAGCGACATATCTATACCCGCGCTCACACCCGAGCTTGTGTAAAATTTGCCCTCAACCACCCACCGAGCCTTCCTCAGCCAATGCACATTTTGGTTTTGGGACACTACCCACTCAAAAGCTTTTTTATTTGTGGTGGCTTTTTTGGCGTCCAAAAGCCCTGTTTTGGCCAAAAGTGCGGCGCCCGTGCATACGCTCAGGCAATATCGCGATTTGAGTGCGAGCTCTTTCAGGCGAAAGATAAAAAGCTCATCATTTACCAAAACTCTCGTGCCTTGACCGCCCGGGATAAGAAGCGCAGCCGTCAAGTCAGCCTCTTTTGCACTCTGTGTGTGGATTTGCACACCCTGAGCGCTCTCTATCACGCCGCCCTCCATAGAGATGTAGCGAAGCTTGAACTCTTCAACTTTGCCAAACACTTCAACCGCTCCAAAAGCGTCAAGCGTTTCAAAGCCGTCAAAAAATAAAATATTTATATTCATAGCGAAACTCTCATTTTTTTTAAGTTTGCATTACGCCAATTTGAATACAATATAGCATTGTTGGTTTTAAATACCAATAAAATTTTTGCAAGGAGGAACGGGAAAATGGCGTGCTGCGGAAAAAAAGATGCTAAAGCAACGAAACCTGCCGACAAAGCAGACAGCAAAAAGAAATCAAAATAATTTGATTTTGTGTATATAAGTTACAATAGATGAGATATTCTATTGTAACTTTTTTTTATTTTTTAACACTCTTTAAAATTTTTATCTGTTGTTTTGTTGAAAATCCTCCAACTATTCATAAAATCGTTGTTTTGCCTTCCAATTGTCCACGAAAAAAGGTGATAATATGATGAAAATAATTATTATTACAGCCCAAAAAAAGTTTGGCACTCCAAATGTAAATTTGCATAAAAAATCAGAGATTGAACTCTTTTTCTCTGTAAAAAAATCTTTTTCTTTTTTGTTTTCTTGCGTTTCTCTGCTATCCATCGGTATGTTAAGTCTTTCGTATAGCTTTTGAAGTAATTCGTCATCGCTCATCTGTAACGCTCCAAGTTTTTGTTAGAAATACTATACAACTTTGTTTCTTAATAAAATTTTTAACCGCTATACGAAATTTATTGAAAGTGAAAAAAGAAGGGATAATTATTTAGCGCAATAAATAGAGAGCTTTTCCGAAAGTTGTATTAAGTTCCAAATCCGCTGTCCAGCATATTCATAGCAGATATGTGACACATTAAAAAGTTTACTTGATATTTTAAGCACCTCTCTTGCGACTTTATGCCCATAATGACGATGCTGCCATACATTGTCATACAAAATCCCACACTCCACAAAACTATAACAAAATTTTTGATATAATTCTTGCTTTAAAATAAGGACAATGCATGATAAGACTGTTTGCCGAGTGGGAAAAGCAAG
>JAITNC010000096.1 GCA_031290675.1 Campylobacteraceae bacterium
ATTTATTTTAAAAGGTTCAAAATATCAAAGATTGGCAAGCGCAGGCATAAGATTATGTAGGACTTCACTTCGCTTATTTGTATATTAATTTTTCAGGATTTGATAGGAATATAAAATGATTTTTGGAGTAACAAGGTCTAGTGTTTATATGACTAGGTGGTAAAGCATGGGAGTTAAATAGGGCATACTCGGAAGATGAGTAGATGTTTTTTGGGCGAGAGTAGATGATGATTTGGTCAGAGAGATGATACAAAGCTCTGCTGGTATCGTTCGGTCAAAGTTTGCGAAGTAAAACCGACACTATACCTTATTGTGTCATTCGTGAGCGAAGTAAAGAATCTGTGTTTATTCGTGTGTTTTATATTTTTTAAAAGAGAACTGAGATTCTTCGGTTACGCCTCTGAATGACAATAGAGGGTGGCAGAGAGTTAAGTCGTTCAAGCTTCACGATGATGCAAATGGGCTTCGCAAGCCTGCAATGACAGCGGGGCGTTGTGTATGACAAAACATCTCAAAAGAAAACTTGACAAAGCCTCCTATCTGCAATACAATAACAAAAAATAGAAAAAGGATTTGAGATGATACAAGTAGAGCGAGTTACAAAATTTTAAAGAAAAAAGAGTGGATACAAGTGAGAATTATATACCTACTAAAGGGGATTTGATGTTTAGGAAAACCAAAGCTTAACTGATGACGAAGAGTATAGCAGATTATATTCAAGATGTTTATGGAAGCTGGAATATCAAGTGTGCTTGAAAGAGCATTTACATATCTAGCCGAAGCTAAAAATATAAAACCAACCAAAGCCAATATCAACAAACTCAAAGCACAGTTTTTACCCAAAGTCCACTGATGAAAGTTGTGGAGTCAGACATTTATCTGAAATGGCTTTCAAGCTTGCAAGACGCCAAAAGCCAAACGCTCTATCAATACAAAAAAAGATTTAATAGAGAGCACAATGATTATTTTGGGAATTTCAAAAATTTGGGCGATGGCGTTAGTGAGTTAAAGGTTGATAAAGGTGCAGGATATAGAGTTTATTACCACATCAAAGATGGCAAAGTCTATTTTTTACGCGGCGGCGATAAATCACACCAATAAAGCGATATAAATAAAACCAAAAAGACACTGTTGCAGATGCTGCGAGAGATAGACAGCGTGGTTTTGTGAGATTATGACACAATTCCCATAATATATTAAATTATTTGTGGGATTTGAAAATCCATATGCGGTTAAGCATATAGACCGCCAAGATAGACGCCGCTATGCCGATAAGTGTGAAAAGATTTAACCTCTCCCCTAAAGCCAAAGCCCCTACGATGACTGCCGAAGCGGGCGCTATAAACATAAACGAGCTGACCTTTTCTGCGCCGAGTTTTTTTGTGCCGAGAAAAAATAGCGTTGTAGCTATGGACGTGCTGATGACCGAAACAAACAGCGTATTGAGCCAAAATCTCATGTCGGTATTTGATGAGATAATGACGTTCAAATCCGTAAACGCCAAGACCATCACAGCGGTCAGAGAGTACATATAAAACGAAAAAACGACGACATTGACCTTGATGTGAGAGCTGGCTATCGTGATGAGCGACCAGAGAAATGCGCCGAGCACGAAGTAGAGATTGTAAGCGGTAAATATCTTTTGTGCGTTAAACTGCCAAACGCCAAGCATCATCATCGTCCCCAAAAAACCAAGACAGAGCGCGCAAATATCAAGCTTTTGAATGGCGTGCTTATAAAAGAGGGCGAGCAAAATAAATGTATTGATAGGCGAAAAAGCGTTGATAAACGCACCCGCCAAAGAGGCCGAACCAAGCTGCGTACCCATAAAAACCACATATCCGTACACCGCAGTCAAAAGTGCGACCAAAAACGCTATGAGCAGACTTTGTCTATCTATAGCGAAGCGCTGCCTTAAGATGATAACGATAAAAAATGACGACAGGGCGGTTATGGCGTATCGCACAAACACAAGCTCGGCTGTGGGCAGATATTCGTTCATAATCTTTATACTAGACCACGACGCACCCCACGCTATCATCGCGCCAAACATGAAGATGAGAAAGATGTTTTTTCGCACGATGCGCCTTTTTAGCTCTTGAGGTAGTCAAAGTTGAATTATTGTACTATTTTTATCAGAAATAAGCAATAGTATTTTAAAAAATGATATGCATATCAATCTAAAAATATAGTTTCTTTATTTCAAATTTAATATTAATAATATATAATATGAACATTAAAAAATTTTATTGGAGGTTTGTATGGTTAGATACTTGTTTCTTATTGTTGGTGGAATGTTATTGTTTTCAGGTTGTTATGTAAAACAAAATGTCTCACCCGTGGACTCTGTCAAGACAAAAGATATCTGCATTATCAAAAATATCTACGATGACCACGACATAGTTGGAGCATATACAAGAGCTCTTCAAAGTAAGGGTTATAAGGTTACTGTCAAGCAATCAACAGAGTCAAATAACGTTTGTCCTTTGACCACTTCTTTCAACGTACACTGGGGTTTTAGCAGAGGTGTTTACTTGAGTCTGTTGCATTTGTATGTTTACCAAAATGGAAAATCCGTTGGAGAGGCGCTTTATGATGTACAGGGCGGCTGGGCATCAGAGATAAGCAAACGCAAAAAAGCTGAAGACACCGTAATAGAATTAGTCAATAGATTGTACCCTTAATCATCGTACAAATATAGTTATTGTGTGTCAATTTGTTGGCACGCAATAACTTGCATTTAAAAAACAAACTCTCTTTTACCCATCTTTTTTCTATTTATATCTTTGTGTTATTCCTGCCAAAAGTTGTTTATTTTCGCCGAATAGCATTGTTGAACAGATGTTTATTTAGCCAAGATTGTCACGTTTGCTCAAAACCATTCGCAAACTCAGGGCTTCGACTTGCCACGATGACAAAAGAGGGGGAACTCCCCTACATATATATCCCGCCGTTTACTTTCAGTGTTTCTCCCGTGATATAAGCGGCGTGGTCGCTCAACAAAAACGCCACAGCGTCCGCTACATCTTTTGGTTCGCCAAATCTTTTAAGTGGTACTTTTTCTATAAATGCCGCTTTTATCTCATCGCTAAGTTTGTCCGTCATATCTGTAGCGATAAAGCCCGGCGTTACTGTGTTGTATCTGACATTTCTTGAGGCGGATTCTTGTGCAAAACTTTTTGTCATGGCGATAACTCCGCCTTTGCTCGCCGAGTAGTTCGTTTGACCGATATTTCCGCTCTCCCCAACGACAGAGGCGATATTTACAACGCTGCCAAAACGCTGCTTGCTCATCACCTTCAAAGCTTCACGGCAACCGACAAAAACAGCCGTCAGATTTACATCTAACACAGACGAAAAATCCTCTTTTTTCATACGAAGAGCGAGTTTGTCGTTTGTGATACCGGCGTTGTTCACGAGATATGAAAGCTCGCCATCGCTCTGCGTGATGGTTTTGATACCGTCTATAAAAGCTTGCTCGTCCGATGTGTCAAAGCCGATAACAGCCGCCCTGCCGCCCTCTTTTTCTATCAAAGCTTGCAATTCGTCAGCCACGCTCGGGTTTGAGCGGTAATTTATCCAGACTTTGAGTCCGTATCTCGCCAAAGTGATGGCTATCTCTTTTCCTATGCCTCTTGAGGCGCCCGTGATTAATACATTTTTTCCGCTAAATTTCATCGTCCGTTCCTTCAATTAAAATAATGCTTCGTCCATAACTTCAGGCTTTTTGAGCCCCATAAGTTTCAAAACAGTAGCCGCTATATTGGCAAGAGAGCCGTTTCTCAGCTCACGAACCTCAGCTGCGTCCACAAAACAAAAAACCTCAAAAGTCGTGTGATTTGTGAGCGGTGAGTTTTCACTCTCTCTCATCGCCTCGCAGTTGCCGTGGTCGCTTGTCAAGACAAACTTATAGCCAAGCTCTTTAGCCGCCCTGTGTATCCTGCCAAGCTCCCTGTCCACCGCCTCAACAGCCTTTATCGCCGCTTCGTAATTGCCCGTATGGCCGACCATATCGCCGTTTGCGAAGTTCACGACTATAAATCCAAACTCCGCTTCCATGGCTTTCAACACAGCGTCCGCCACCTCTTTTGCGCTCATCTCCGGCTTGAGGTCGTAAGTCTGCACTTTCGGGCTTGGTATCAAGACTCTCGTTTCGCCGCTAAGCGGTGTTTCACGCCCGCCGTTGAAAAAGAACGTTACATGTGCGTACTTTTCGGTTTCGGCAGTGTGAAATTGCGATATGCCACTTTGCGAGATGATTTCGGGGAGCGTTTCGTGCGGATTTTGCGAAGGGAAAAGGACAGGAAAAGCAAAACTTTTGTCATAATCACACATCGTGATGATACTCACACTCTTTCGCTTCCGCTCAAAGCCCTCAAACTCCTCTACGCCAATGGCTTTGACTATCTGCCTCATTCGGTCGTTTCTAAAGTTGGCAAACAGCAGTCCATCGCCATCGCTCACGCCTTTATACCCGCCAAACGCCGCAGGTTCTAAAAACTCGTCCGTTATGTTTTTATCGTACATTGATTTTATATATTTTATTGGTTCAAGTCCGCTCCCGCTCCCACCCTCAACGATAGTTTTGTACGCGCGCTCTACCCTCTCCCAGCGGTTATCTCTATCCATAGCGTAAAAACGCCCGCTTATCGTGGCAAGCTTGATATCTTCGTCACAAATGCCGAGCAAATCCTCTATAAAACCCACAGATGAAACAGGGCTCACGTCCCGCCCGTCCGTGATAGCGTGTAAAAATACTTTTTTGCCGCTTTGCTTGGCTATTTGCGCCAAAGCTTTCACGTGTTCTATGTGCGAATGCACACCCCCGTCGCTTGCAAGAGCTACGATATGGATATCTTTTGAGGCACTCAAAAAGTCGTTTAAAACGCTGTTTTTAGCCAAAGAGCCGTCTTTTATCGCCATAGAAATTTTGACGAGATTTTGGTACAAAATCCTGCCGCTGCCTATGCACATATGTCCGACTTCGCTGTTGCCCATCTGCCCCTCAGGCAGACCTACAGCAAGCCCGGAAGTGCGCAAAAGCGAGTGTGGGACATCGGCGAAAAGCATATCATAAGTCGGTTTTTTGGCGTTGGCGAAAGCGTTGTAAAAACTGCTCTCGTTGTATCCGATGCCGTCAGTGATAATCAAAATCGTTTTATTAAATTTCATAGTTTAAAATCCTAATTTTAAGCGTCATCATAATACTATATAGTTTCTAAAAAGTAATTAATACCATTGGAGTAAAAAATGCCAAAAACAGATGAGAGTTTCAAAAATGTTGAGGTGCTGAAAAAAGCAAATGTCTATTTTGAGGGCAAATGTGTGAGCCATACGGTCGTATTTGCCGATGGTTCAAAAAAAACGATAGGCGTTATCCTCCCCTCAACTCTCACGTTCAACACGGGAGCTAGTGAAGTTATGGAAAGCGTGGCGGGGTCGTGCTTGGTGCGCTTGAAAGGTGAGAAGGAGTGGAAAAGTTACAAAGGCGGCGAGAGTTTCAGCGTACCTGAGAACTGGAGTTTTGACATTGAAGTGAGGGACGAGGCTTATCATTACGTCTGTTACTACGGATAAGTTGTAAATATGATAGAAAACGGGAGGTTGAAAAAGCTTTTCGTGTTACATCAACCAACCGTGCTTGATACTTTTTTTCAAAAAATATTTATGTAGTTTTTAGCTAATTTTATATAATGCTATACTAAAATACTATAATTTTTTTCAACTTTAAAAAGCGTCTATTTTGGCGCCTTATTTGGAGCCATATATGCTTTATTGGTTTTACCGACACGCTGGAGTAAATCTATTTCAATACATCACGTTGCGAGCTTCTATCGCATTTTTCTTAGGGTTCATTTTGACCATTTGGCTTATGCCGAAATTTATCTCCTGGGCGAAAAAACGCAAAGCTTCACAACCTATATATGAGCTCGCTCCAAGCACGCACAAAAGCAAAAATGACACGCCTACGATGGGCGGACTTGTGTTTGTCGGCGCAACGCTTTTGGCGACTTTGTTGTGCGCCAGACTGAACAACGTCTTCGTCGTGGGCGGCATCTTGACGCTGGGGCTTTTCGGTCTTATCGGATTGAAAGACGACCTCTCAAAAATCATCGGCAAAAAAAACGACGCCGGACTCAAAGCAAAACACAAATTTTTACTGCAATGTTTTTGCGCTTTTATCGTGGGCTTGCTGATTGTCGTAAGTTCAGATATCTCAACAGAGCTTTACGTGCCGTTTTACAAATATCCGATTTTTGATTTGACATATTTTTCTGTTTTATTTTGGATGCTCGTTATGGTTTCATCATCAAACGCAGTCAATCTCACGGACGGACTTGACGGCCTTGCCACCGTGCCTTCCATGTTTTCACTCTTCTCAATAGGCATCTTTGTGTATGTCAGCGGGCACGCCACTTTGAGTACATACTTGTTGCTTCCAAAAGTTTCAGGTTCAGGCGAGGTCTTGATAATAGTAAGCGCACTCATAGGCTCGCTTGTGGGCTTTTTGTGGTACAACTGCCACCCTGCGCAAGTTTTTATGGGAGATAGCGGAAGCCTTAGCGTCGGGGCTTTTATCGGGTATTCGGCTATCGTCTCCAAAAATGAGTTTTTGTTGATTTTCGTGGGATTTGTTTTTGTGCTGGAAACGCTCTCGGTCATACTGCAGGTGGGAAGCTTCAAGACACGCAAAAAGCGCGTCTTTTTGATGGCGCCCATACATCATCACTTTGAGATAAAGGGGTGGGCGGAAAATAAAATAATAGTGCGTTTTTGGATTATGGCTCTCATCTCAAATCTCATAGCGCTCACGGCTCTCAAAATCCGATGATTATCTCACTTTTCGGATACGGCGTTACGAACAAAGCGATAGCCAAAGCCTTTGCCCCAAACTGCTTTATATATGATGATAAATTTACCGCCTCATCACAGGACGAGTTCGGTAACAAACTGCTCGTATGCGCCGAGTACGACGCCGACATAAGCGACGCTGACATTCCAAGTCCTGGTTTTCCGCCGCGCCACGCTCTTATCAAAAAAGCCAAGCACTTGATAAGCGAGTATGATTTTTTTAGCCTTCCGCCCTCTGTCTGGATAAGCGGCACAAACGGCAAAACCACGACTACGCAGATGTTGAAACACCTTTTAGGCTCACGTGGGGCTGTTGAGGGTGGAAATATCGGCAATCCGCTCGCCAATCTGGACAAAAACGCACCGCTTTGGATACTTGAAACCAGCTCTTTCACGCTGCACTACACAAACCGTGCCGCGCCTGAAGTGTATCTGCTGCTGCCGATACGACCCGACCATATCAGCTGGCACGGGAGTTTTGAGGAGTATGAGAAAGCGAAGCTAAAACCGCTTTTGTCTATGCGTGAGGGAAGCGTGGCTATCGTACCAAATGAATACATCAAGCTCAAGTCAAACGCTACATTGATAGGCTACGAAAACTCTGCCGATTTGGCGCAAAAGATGGACATAGATATATCTAAAATAGCGATAAAAGAGCCGTTTTTGCTTGACGCTGTTTTGGCACTAGCAGCAGCTAAGATACTATTTGATGAGGTAGATATAGAGAAGATAAACGCCTTCAAGATAGACCACCACAAGCTTGAAGAGTTCAAAGATGTCAAGGGCAGGCTCTGGGTCAATGACACAAAAGGCACAAATATAGACGCTACGATAGAAGCTTTGAAGCGCTACAAAAACGAGCGTATATTGATAGTACTCGGCGGCGATGACAAAGGCGTGGATTTGACGAGGCTTTTTGATGAGATGAAAAATTTAAATATAGAGATTTTTGCGATAGGAAGCAACTGCCAAAAGGTATTGGATTTTTCAAAAACTATAGACAAAATAGCGCACAAATGCGAAGTTTTGAGCAACGCTGTGGCTTTGATGGACAAAAAAATGGACAGCAAAAGTGTGGGGCTTTTATCGCCTGCGGCAGCGAGTTTAGACCAATTTAGTTCATATATAGAGCGTGGAGAGCTTTTTATGTCTTTGGTAAGGGGGCTAAAGTAAGCTGATATTAAAGTTTAATCAGTATAATTTCACTCTTTTTT
>JAITNC010000031.1 GCA_031290675.1 Campylobacteraceae bacterium
AGATGAATAGAGAAACAGATATAAGAAACATAAGAAACACAGAAAGTGAAAAAAGCACAAAAGAGATGAAAAAAGAGGCAAAAGTGTCAACGAAATTGTTGACTAGCACAGCAATGACGGGAGAGGAGAGAAACACAGATTGTCACGTCGCTTCGCTCCTCACAATGACACAATGGGCGTGTGTGGCGCAAAAAAAGGCAAAAAGAGTGGATTGCCACGCCGCAGTCACAGGCTCGCAATGACGGTATGTGGACACAAACAAAACACAGATGCTTCGCTTCGCTCTGCATGACAATGGAAAGTGTGGAGTTAATTTGGAATTTGTAATTAGTGATATGCTATACTTGTATATCTATTTTACAAACTGAGCAATGATGGAGAGGTGATTATTTTATTTTTAAATACAAATTTTATTGAAAATTAATTTTAATTATGATATGTAAAAGCGAAAAATCCTCATAAATAGCACAATTATTGATATTAAAGCTTTTTTTTGGTATATTCGTGAACTTTTTTTGAAAAAACTTATTAGGCAGGGCGATGGAATTGTACAAAAGTTACAAAGACAACTGTGGTTTTGGTTTGCTGGCAAATATCGGAAATATACCTTCTCACGATATAGTCAAAGACTCTATATCGGCGCTTGAGCGAATGGTACATAGAGGTGCTATCGCCAGCGACGGCAAGAGCGGGGACGGAAGCGGACTTTTGTTTTCACTTCCCGTTGAGTTTATGGTCAAAGAGGCGGCGAAGCTCGGAGCTCACTTGCCGAAACAGTTCGCTGTGGCGCAGGTGTTTTTCACGAAAGATGAGCAGAAAAATGTGTTTGAGGAGATTTGCGAGCAAAATGATTTGAAAGTTTTGCTTTACAGAGATGTGCCGATAAACACGAACGCTCTTGGCGAACTGGCTCTCAAAACACTGCCGAAAATCACTCAAGTTTTCGTCATACCAAACTCTCTTATCGCAACAAAACGCTTTGAGTCGCTTTTGTATATGACAAGACGCAACATTGAAAACGCCCTGAAAAACGACAGCGAGTTTTATATTCCGTCATTTTCAAACAGTGTCATCTCGTATAAAGGTCTGGTTATGCCGACCTATATCAGAGAGTTTTACAAAGACTTGCAAGATACGGATTTTAAGTCGGTATTTGCACTGTTTCATCAACGATTTTCTACAAATACACTGCCAAAATGGAAGCTTGCACAGCCGTTTCGCACACTATCGCACAACGGCGAGATAAACTCTATCACTGCAAACAGATTTAACGTAAAAGCCAAAAGCGAGTTTTTACGAAGTGCCGTTTTTTCGGACAAAGAGCTGAACTCCCTGCTGCCTATCACGAGCGACGATGTCAGCGATAGCGCAAGCCTTGACAATATGTTTGAGTTTTTGATATCTAACGGGTATGATTTTTTCAAAGCCGCACGTGTTTTGATACCCGCTCCGTGGCAAAACTCCCCGCACATAGACTCAAAGCTGAGAGCGTTCTACGAGTATGCGAGCAATAGTTTTGAGCCTTGGGACGGGCCTGCCGCCATATCGCTCACAAACGGACGATACGTAGCCTGTATCTTGGATAGAAACGGTCTAAGACCGGCGAAATACATCATCACAAAAGATAAGAGGATATTGATAGCCAGCGAATACGGCGTTTTGGACATAGACGATGACAACATCATAGAGCGCGGGCGTCTTCAAAGCGGCGAAATGCTCGGGGTTGATTTGAAATTTGGCAAAGTTATGAAAAACGCTGAGATAAACGACTATCTGAAAAATTCGCACCCATACGCCGAGTGGCTCAATAAAAATATGTTTTATCTCCAAGAGTATCTGGACATCTTGTTTGCCAACACAAGCGACTACAAACTTGACAACTTAGCCTATCTGCAACGCTACAACAACATCACTCAAGAGATAAAAGAGATGGTTATAGAGCCTATGATGAAGGACGGCAAAGAGGCTACGGGTTCTATGGGCGACGATACGCCATTGGCAGCGTTTAGCGAGAAACAACGCTCATTTACGGACTTTTTCAAACAAAAATTTGCACAAGTTACAAACCCGCCGATAGACCCTATACGAGAGATGGTCGTCATGAGTTTGAACGCCGACTTTGGGCAGATAAACAACATCTTGGACGAAACCCCAAGCCACGCTTTCCGTATCAAATCTATCTCGCCGATATTGACACAGGAGAGAGTGGAAGTACTGCGCTCGTTTGGCGACCCCGACAAGCCGCTCTACAAAAAAGAGTACAAATGCCGCACGTTCTCAACGCTTTATGAGGACAACTTGCACGGCTCTTTGGAGGATTTGGTTTATGATGTCGTGGAGGCAGTCAGATACGAGGGCGTGCATATAGTATTTTTTGACGACCGTATGATAGACAAAACGCACAAAGCCATACCGATGGCGATGGTCGTCGGGCGTGTCAGCCAAGCCCTTTTGGACAGCGGCGTCAGACACAAAGCCTCTATAGTCGCTATAAGTGCTGAAGTGTTTGACTCGCACTCTATGTCCGCGCTGATAGCGTTTGGAGCGAGTGCGGTTTATCCGTACCTGCTGTATGCGACCGTTTTTGAGGAGATTACAAGGCAAAATCTTGATGGTTATGAGGCGAAAGAAACATTTAAAAATGTCTTGCACGCACTCAACCAAGGCTTGCTCAAAACCATCTCCAAGATGGGCATCTCAACCATAGCTTCGTACAGAAACTCGGGGCTTTTTGACATCATAGGACTTTCACGTGAGATAGTAAATGACTGTTTTAGGAACTCTGCGAGCGTGCTAAACGGGCTTAGCTACGAAGATATAGAAAACCGTATGCAAAAAAGCCACGACAAAGCGTATGAGCTTGCCACAAGAAAGATGATGTTTCCTCTTGATATCGGCGGATTTTACAAGTACCTTGACGGCGGCGAATACCACGACTACAACCCAAGAGTCATACACGCTATCCACAAAATAGCCCAGAGCGGCAAAAAAAGCGATTATGAGCAGCTCAAAGTGTTGATAGAGGGCAGAAAACTGAAGATGATAAGGGACTTTTTTGATATCAAATCCGACAAAAAACCTATAGACATCAAAAACGTGGAATCAAAAGAGGAGATTTTCAAACGCTTCAACGGAGCGGCTATGAGTCTTGGCTCTATCTCACCCGAAGCCCACGAAGCCATCGCTTTGGCTATGTATAAGATAGGCGGTATGTCAAACTCCGGCGAGGGCGGCGAAGCACCCCAGAGGCTAAAAAGCGAGAAAAACTCCAAAATCAAACAAATAGCTTCAGGACGCTTTGGCGTAACGCCCGAGTATCTCAGAAGTGCGAAAGAGATACAGATAAAAGTAGCGCAGGGAGCGAAACCCGGCGAGGGCGGACAGCTGCCCGGACACAAAGTCACACCTCTTATAGCGAGCCTTCGTTACACAACGCCCGGAGTAACGCTCATCTCGCCGCCGCCGCACCACGATATATATTCCATTGAGGATTTGGCGCAGTTGATATTTGACCTCAAACAGGTCAATCCGGACGCTATCATAACAGTCAAACTTGTTTCAACGACGGGTGTCGGCACTATCGCCGCAGGCGTAGCGAAATCATACGCCGATAAAATCATCATCTCAGGCAATGACGGCGGAACGGGCGCAGCACCTCTCACGTCTATCAAATTTGCGGGCGACCCTTGGGAGATAGGACTCAGCGAAGCTCAAAACGCCCTCAAGCACAACAACTTGCGGGAGCTTGTACATTTGCAGACAGACGGCGGCTTGAAGGTCGGTTCAGACATCATCAAAGCGGCTCTTTTGGGAGCTGAAAGTTACGCTTTCGGAACGCTTCTTTTAAGTATAGTCGGCTGTAAAATGCTAAGAGTTTGCCACCTGAACAGATGTTCGGTCGGCGTAGCGACGCAAGACGCTGAACTGCGAGAGCATTTTGTCGGCACGGCGGATAAGATAGTCAATTATTTGACTCTTTTGGCTGAGGACGTGCGGGAGATATTGGCGTCTTTGGGGTACACATCGTTAGAAGAGATAATCGGACGCAATGATTTGTTGTCCGTGAAAGACGATGAGGTCGCCAAAAAGTTTGATTTTAGCCCTATTTTGACGCACATAGAGGGCGTAAATACGTGCCAAAAAACAAACACGCCTTACGATAAAAACGAGTTTGAAAAAGAGATATTGAAAGAGGCTTACAAAGTCATAGAAAATCCAAACGAACACGTCGTACTCAACAAAGTCATAGCCAACACAAACAGAAGTTTTGGCGCGAGAACGAGCGGCGAGATAGCGAAATTTTACGGCGACGCAGGGCTTAAAGAGAACAGCATAGTCTACAAGCTTGACGGCATAGCAGGTCAATCTTTGGGGGCGTTTTTGATAAACGGCGTGAGTATTCATCTAAGCGGCGTGGCGAACGACTACGTCGGCAAAGGTATGAACGGCGGCAAAATCATCATAACGCCGAAAGTACAGGGCGAAAACTTCTCATGTGCCGGAAACACATGCCTTTACGGCGCTACGGGCGGCAAACTTTTTGTAGCCGGAAATGTCGGCGAGAGATTTTGCGTCAGGAACTCCGGAGCCATAGCGATAGTAGAAGGCACGGGCGACCACGCTTGTGAGTATATGACGGGTGGCGAAGTGCTGATACTCGGCAAAACAGGCGTGAACTTTGGCGCAGGTATGACGGGCGGCGTGGCTTTCGTGTACGATAAAGACCACGATTTTATAGACAAACTAAACCAAGAACTTGTCAAAGCAGTGCGCATAGACACAGACGAGATGGACGAAGCAAGACACGCTCTGAAAAAGCTTTTGCGCTACCACATCAACGAAACTGAGAGCGTGAAAGCCAAAGATATTATGGACACTTTCAGACACGCTATAAGGGACTTTTGGATGATATATCCGAAAGATATGACAAGATTGCCGTTAAGCCCGGGAGAAGGAAACTAATATGCAAAACTTTTTAACCATAGAGAGAATAGAACCGCAAAAACGCTCACAATTTGAGAGAGTGAAAGACTACAGAGAGATTTACGAGTTGTTGTCCAAAGACGATATAAGTGAGCAGGCGAGCCGATGTATCCAGTGCGGCGACCCGTTTTGTCATAACAAATGCCCGCTTCACAACCTCATACCTTTTTGGCTCAAAGCGGTTGGTGCAAAAGCCGATATAGACCTTGCGTTTGCACTCTCAAACGAAACAAACCCATTTCCTGAGATAACAGGTCGCGTCTGTCCTCAGGAGCGGCTTTGCGAGGGGGATTGTTCGCTAAATGACGGACACGGAGCGATAACGATAGGCTCCATAGAAGTAGCCATCAGCGAAAACGGCTTTAGAAAAGGGCTCAAACCGCTATTTGCAGAGAAAAAAGCAGGCAAATCCGTAGCCATAGTAGGTTCCGGCCCAGCTTCCATATCTGCCGCTACTTATCTTTTGAGAGCAGGCGTTGATGTAGTGATGTACGAGCGCCAATCACGAGCGGGCGGGCTTTTGACGTATGGTATTCCGGGCTTCAAGATAGAAAAAGATGTCGTGGCAAGACGCATTGATTGGCTTGTGAAGGCGGGAATGAAGCTTTTTGTAGATACAAAAGTCGGAGAGCACATACAGTTTTCGGAGCTTGTGAACTCGCATAATGCCGTATTTTTGGGCATAGGAGCTGAGCAGTCAAACAGAGCAAATATAGTAAACGAAAACGCTCGCGGGACTATCTCGGCGATAGATTTTCTACGTGATATACAGAAGAAAAACTTTAAAGAAAAACACGATGGCGCTGTAGACGCGGCGGGCAAAAACGTCGTAGTTATCGGCGGCGGCGATACGGCTATGGACTGCCTAAGAAGTGCTGTGCGAGAGGGTGCGAAGAGTGTTACGTGTCTGTACAGACGTGATAAATTTAATATGCCCGGTTCAAAAAAAGAGTTCAAAAACGCTCTTGATGAGGGGGTGATTTTCGTCTATAACGTCACGCCAAAAGATATAATTCTCAACAGTGACGGCAATGTCATAGGCATAAATATGCAAAAAACCATCATGAGTGAACGCTCAGCCGACGGCAGACAAAGCGTTGAGGTAGTCAAAGGCAGCGACTTCAAAGTTGATGCCGATATCGTTATATTTGCACTTGGATTTAGCCCGAGCGAGCCTGCATTTTTGGCTGAAAACGGCATAGAGATGAACTCCAGAGGCGCTATAGCAGTGGACAACAAATACCGCACGAGCAAATCAGGAGTGTATGCGGGCGGGGATTGTATGAGGGGAGCGGCTCTTGTAGTGAACGCGGCGGCGGACGGAAAAGCGGCGGCGGCACAAATTTTGCGAGATTTATCATTGTAGGGCATATATTTAATTACTTTTTAAGCATAACATCTATTATAATTTAACTTTCAAATTCATTTTTTGGGTTTGGAAGTTAAATATACAGAAATAAGAGGATTTATGACTAAAGATGAAGCAGTTTTGGAGTTGCGCTTTTGCAATGTGAGTGAGGAGGATATAGCCTTTATCGTAGATAAGTGCAAGCACAAAAATATCTCTCCGCAGTTTTTAGATGATGAGCTTGAAAAGCTTGATTATGAGCGTTTTTTTCGTTTTGAGTATGACGAGGATTTCGGCGCGCACGACGCTTATGCAGCCTCGCCGGCAAATAAAAAGAGGAACTCGGATTAGTGGGGAGCGTTGCCTTTGCAATGTTTAACCCGTTTTTCTCATGCAAATTTTCTTGCAACTCAGTTGCATTTTGTTACCAATCCCCCTTCTGTGGAAAGGGTGGTGGTTTTGGCTTGGGAGTTATCAAGACGAACTAAAAAATTCTAAAAAAAGCAATATAGATAGTTATAACAAAAAAGGTGGTATTCGGTATGTATATACCACTCAAAATGAAAAATTTTTCCAAAAAAAGCAAAAAATATTAAAAAAAAGCAAAATTTTTACATATTAACACGATAAATAAAACAAGTTTTAATAATTAAGTGGGTATTGTATGAGATTGACTTTTATAGTCAAGACATTTTTTAGAAGGATAGTTAAGCGTGAATATTTACGTTGGAAATTTGTCATATAAAATGACAGAGGGTGAGCTTGAGGCAGTATTCGGACAATTTGGCACAGTTTTAAGTGCAAAAATAGTAATGGATAGAGATACAAACCGTTCAAAAGGTTTTGCGTTTGTAGAGATGGAAGATGAAGCTGCTGCTCAAGAAGCCATTGAACAACTCAATAACAAAGATATCGGTGGAAGAAGTCTTCGTGTAAATGAGGCTAGACCTCGCGAAGAGAAACCAAAAAGAGCACCTCGTTTTTAATTAAATAAAAACCAAGATGAACTTTAGCCCTTTGCGCTTTTTGCGTGAAGGGCTTTTTTTATGGGCAAATTTATCCACAGCACAAGCCAACTTCACACTTACATACACTTTATCAAAACACCATAAGGGCGAAAGCAAAAGCGAATTTTTACAAAATACTGCTAAAATATATAGATTTTATAAAATACAAGGAGTGGGCGTTGGATAAGAGCGTTCTTGTTTTGGAAGGCGGCGGCATGAGAGGGCTTTACGGCGCAGGCGTGCTGGACTTTTTGGCTGCACAAAAACTCACATTTTCAGACGTAGTCGGCGTTTCTATGGGCGCTTGCAACGGTGCGAACTACCTCTCAAATCAGGCAGAACGCAACTACCGCATACCCGACACTTTCATCAACGACGCACGCTATCTGTCATACAAAAGGTGGCTTATGGGCGGCGAACTTTTTGATTTGAGGTTTATCTTTGAAACCCTCTCGCACGAGCTTGACCCGTATGATTTTGATACTTTCAGCAAAAGCAGCTCCCATCTTCACATCGTAGCGACCGAGTGCGTGAGCGGAGAAAGTGTCTGTTTTGACAAATTTGCCTCACACGAGGAGCTTGGCAAACTCTTAAGAGCCTCCTGCTCTCTGCCTTTTGCGGCAAAAAGCGTCGTCTACGAGGACAAAATACTGCTTGACGGCGGCATCAGCGACCCGATACCGATATCATACGCCAAAACTCTTGGAGCTAAAAAAATAGTCGTAGTTTTGACGCAGCCATCGGAGTACAAAAAATCAGCCTTCAAATTTGGCTTTTTGCTCAAACTTTTTTACCCAAAATACAAAGGCTTGCGAGAAGCTGTACTATCTCGCCACGATAGATACAACCAGAGTATGCTTGAAGTGGACAGGCTTGAAAAAAGCGGTGAGATATTTATCATTCGCCCCTCCTCTACCCTACCCGCCTCCCGTATAGAAAGAGACAGAACGAGGTTAAAATCTACTTATGAGAGGGGATTTGCGGACGCCTGGGAGAGTTATGAGGGGCTGAAAGAGTATCTTGGTTGATTTGGCATTTTCGTCTTTTGCATATTTTAACTTGGCTATTTCGTACGCTAACTTTCTTGCAACTCAGTAGCATTCGCTCCCCTCCCGTCATTTCGGCGAACCGAAGCACACCACTACCGTCATTGCGAGTTTGTAATCAGGCGTGGCAATCCACTCCCTCTTTTGTCATGCTGAGGCGAAGCCCCTCCCCTATTGTCATGCGTGAACGAAGCGAAGCATCTGTGTTTTGTTTGTGTCCCCTTCCCGTCATTGCGGCGAACCGAAGCCCACTTTACCGTCATTGCGAGTTTGTACTCAAACGTGGCAATCCACTCTTGTGTCATTGTGAGGAGCAAAGCGACGTAACAATCTCAGCTCTCTTGGGTTTTTCCCTCTTTTGGTTCACTCTTGCTCTTGTCACTTTCTTTTCCGCAAAGAAAGTCAACTATCAACCAACTCACCTCTAAAAAACAGATATCTACAGTTTCATAATGAAACACCTTTATGCTAAATTTGGGTCAAATTTGGTTTTGTTCTTTAGTAATACAAATAGTGTCCTTAACAGTTTGTTTGCTACAGCGATAACAGCCTGTTTGTATTTTTTACCTTCATCTATCTTTTTCTTGAAGTAAGCACGAAACTTATCACAATACCTTATAACACCAATAGCCATAAGATACAGAAGTCGTCTTAAACTTGAATTGCCTCTTTTGGATATTCTGCCATTAGAGTTAAGCGATATGCCGCTCTGTTTTAAAGCAGGGTCTAAACCTGCAAAAGCACTTAACTGCTTATGTGTGTCAAATCTGTTTATATCAGCTATCTCAATAACAAAGCTTTTTGAAGTAATTTTTCCTATACCGGGAATTGACTCTATATTCTGTATGTCGTTATTGATATCCTGATTGCCTTGCAAGAACTCTTCAAGCTCTTTGTCCAACATCTCTATCTCATCTTGAACAATCAAGAGTCTTCTTATTTGAGAAGTCAATACCTTTTCAAGAGGGATATTTATTATAGCGATAGAGTTATTGGCAAGGGTTAATATCTCTTGTGCGCTTATAGTAATCTTTCTACCCAATATACGCGCCAAGACTTTCTGCTTTAACTTCCTTACTGCTCTTGCGCTTGGAACTTCAAGAAGTAAGTTCAGTATACCTTGTGTAAAGATATTTGTGCTCTTTTGCAATTCAGGAAACAGCTGTGTCAGAGATACTTTGATATTTGTCTTTAACTTGTTAATCTCACAACATAAACTCTCCCGTTCTCTTACCAATACTCTTATGTCGTTAAAGGTATTGATATCGGCAAGACGCAGAGAGTTATAAGACTTTGAAGCAAAGAGGGCTATAAGGTAAGCATCTTTCTTGTCATTCTTTGTTTTTCTAAGTGTTGAGGAGGCTATAAACTTACTGATTAACAGTGGGTTTGTTACTGTACACTTGAAACCATTCTCAATCAAGAAACAGAGCAGTGGCATATGATATATACCTGTAGCTTCCATTGAGATTAGAAGTTTATCTTTATTTAAAGATGATAAATGCTTTATCAGAGTATCAAATCCCTCTTTGTCCATTGAAAGTTTAATAGAGAGTTTGACTTTCTCACTTTCAAGCAAAGCTATATCAAAACTGTCTTTGCTTATGTCTATTCCCATAAAATACTCATACATTGTCTTACCCCTTTATGATATAATTAACATACAAACAGATAAGCATTCTTGCTTTTATTCATTCTCCTATTTGACGGAAGCTCTAAGCTTAATCAACTGATTGGAATTGAAAGCAAGTGATAGACTTTCTTAAAGGTTCAAAGACCTAGTAACACAACAATCATCTTGCTTATCTGTTTGTACCGGAATTATAGTATTATTTCCAGTAGGAGTAAAACAAAGAAACTCCCCCTAGTGTAACTGTCCTTCGGATACCCTGCGCATTATTGCGTTACGTCGGGAGCTGCGGAACTCACTCAGTCGTTCAGACAGTCCTCGCTCTTTACCGACTTCACGCTTCAATGCTTGGCAGTTACAACGGGGAAAGAAACAGCCAACGAGTTTGCTGTATTTGCTTCGCAAATAACACAGATACTCACACCTTCGGCTCAGCATGACACAAAAGAGAGGTAATCACCCAATGAGCCCCCATTCTCGTCATTGCGAGCTTGCTTGCAAGCGTGGCAATCCAGTATTGACACGGTGGAATTGCACCACACACGCCCATTGTGTCATTGTGAGGAGCGAAGCGACGTGACAATCTCAGCACTACTTTTTTACGCAAAATAACTTAAAAAATATTACTTATCTCACTACTTATTGATATAATATTTACTTTTTGTGCTATTATCATATGGATTGCCACGTCGCTACGCTCCTCGCAATGACGGAGGAGGCATTGTATGTAATTTGCATTACAAAATGTACAACACTTCCCCCAAAAAAACTATTTATCCAAAAAGCT
>JAITNC010000055.1 GCA_031290675.1 Campylobacteraceae bacterium
CTCCGCAGGAGGGGAATTAACTACCAAGTGCAACTGAGTTGCAACGAAGTCAAACGGGCAGAAGGCAAAAGAGTGGATTGCCACGCCTGATTACAGGCTCGCAATGACGGAAGGCTTTGAGCATACCAAATTTATGTTTCTATGGCACAGCTATTTTGTGCCAAGACGAGGCAGGGAGTGAGCCCGCTAGGAATAATACGAACTGGTATATGACGACGCTGGCGAGCGAGCAACGAAGTATTGGTGCAAAAGAGCGTGGGAGAGAACATAAAAGATTAAGTTAGGAGATTTTACAAATAGGCAACGCCTTGAAGTAAAATCTCCGTAAAAGCCAAGTCATTGAAATTATATTAATCCCTTCAACCAAACCTCTGCGGTCTTCCTCAACCCCTCCGCATTGTCGGAAGCTAAGAGTTTCAGCGTTGTGGGGTTGTCTTTGCTTTGAAAGCGGCGTTTGGTTTGCAGGTATTCTACTATCGCGTCGCCCGAGTGTATGAGTTTGCTATTTGGAAAGTATCTGCCGATGGCGTCCGCTATGAGTGGGAAGTGCGTGCAGCCAAGTATGATAGCGTCGGGGGCGAGCGTGATATCTTTAAAATAATATCTCATCGTGCTCTCTAAAACATCGCCCTCAAACAGCCCCTCTTCCACGACAGGTACAAACAGCGAGGGGGCTAATGAGATGAGGTTGTCAAAGCCTTTTTGGCGCAGCAATTTTTGATAAAGTCCGCTGTTTATCGTGGCTTTTGTGCCGAGTACCAACACGGACGAGTTTTTGCTCTTCAATGCGTTCGCCGCCGCTAAAACACCCGGTTCTATCACGCCAAATACATCAAATGAAGCGTTTTTGCGAAGTTCGTCAAGAGCGTGCGCGCTCACTGTATTGCACGCTACTATCATCATATCTATATCAAAGCTTTTCAAAAAATCAAGCGCTTCAAGCGAGTATTTGACGATGGTTTTGTGGTCTTTCGTGCCGTAAGGAACGCGCGCCGTGTCGCCGAAGTAGACAATCTCATCAAAGAGTTTATGCTCCAACAGGCTTTTGGCGACCGTAAGCCCGCCAACGCCGCTGTCAAAAACTCCCGCTCTCAACTTACGCCTCGTTCAAGATAGCCAAAAGCTCGTCGTTGTCTTTTGTTTTGAGCATTTTGGAGTACAAAAATTTCAAAGCCTCCAAATCTTCCATCTGGCTTATCGCGCCTCTGATAGCCCACACTTTTTGCAGCACGTCTGGAGTTACCAAAAGCTCCTCTTTTCTCGTGCCGGATTTGATGATATTTATAGCCGGGTATATCCTTCTGTCGGAGATATTTCTATCAAGGACTATCTCGCTGTTGCCTGTACCTTTGAACTCCTCAAATATCACCTCGTCCATACGACTTCCCGTGTCTATCAGCGCAGTCGCTATGATAGTGAGGCTTCCGCCAAATTCTATATTTCTCGCCGCTCCGAAAAATCTTTTTGGTTTGTGCAGGGCGTTAGCGTCCACGCCGCCGCTGAGAACCTTGCCGCTTGAGGGCGTTACGGTGTTGTAAGCACGTGCCAGACGTGTGATGCTGTCCAGCAAGATGATGACATCTTTGCCCATCTCAACGCTTCTTTTGGCTTTTTCTATGACAAGCTCCGCAACACGCACGTGGTTGGACGCAGGAAGGTCAAATGTGGAGCTGAAAACCTCGCCCTTAACACACCTTTGCATATCCGTAACCTCTTCAGGCCGCTCGTCTACCAAAAGCACGATGAGTTGGGACTCGGGGTGGTTTTGTGCTATACCGTGAGCGAGCTCTTTCATCAGCTCCGTTTTACCGCTTCTTGGAGGTGCGACTATAAGTCCTCTTTGACCCTTGCCGATAGGCGTAAAAAGGTCAAGTACACGACCTGTCAGCCTTACCGAATTGTATTCTAATTTTATCTTTTGTGTTGGGAAAAGCGGCGTTAAGTTGTCAAAAAGAGGGCGATTTCTGGAGTCTTGCATAGGAAGATAGTTGATAGCTTCTATCTTCAAAAGAGCGTAATACCTCTCTTGGTCTTTCGGCGGGCGCACTTGTCCTGTGACTATATCGCCGGTTCTGAGGGCAAATTTTCTTATCTGTGTGCTGCTGACATAAGCGTCATTTGCGCTGTCGCTGAGGTTGCTGTCTGTAGCGCGCAAAAAGCCGTAACCTTCGTTTGATATCTCCAAAATACCCGTCAAAAGTATGAAGCCGCCTTTGCTCGTTTGGGATTTTAGTATCTCAAACATCAAATCTTGGCGTTTTAGTTCGCTTGGGTTTTCTACGCCTACGATAGAGGCGATATCTAGCAGCTTTTCAAGAGATAAAACCCGCAGGTCTTCTATTTTGTAGCCGTCTACAGGCACGTGCGTTCTGCTTTTGCCATTATATCTGCCGTTTTGAGGCTGGGTTGGAGTTTGATTTTCGTCCATAAGTCCTTCTTTTGTGAAAATACACAGCATGTGAGAGTTTGTACCACGCAGTTGATTTCGTAAGTTTTGTTAAATTCAAAGCTAATTTTATATTTTCTCGCGGAAATTGTCAAGTGTGAGGGTTGAAAGCTATGTAAAAAAACAGTATATAAAATGCGCAAACACTCCCTTTCATAAAAAAAGAGATGCTCATATCGCGCTCTATCATCTCGCCAAATATCCCAAGAGGTTTGCGCTCTTCTATCTTTTGGAGCAAAATAAGCTTCAAAGCTATGTCCAAAACCTTGCAAGAGAGCAGCCCTATAGCCACAATACCATACACGTTCAGCGATATCGCTGCCAAAAGAGCGATATAAAAAGAGGGGTGAAAGCAGAGAAACTTCACTATGCCCTGCTTGTACAAAAGCAGCAGGTGGGCTATGTAAAAGCTCATCGTACTGCCCTTCTGGACACAAAAAAGCTCAAATATCTCACAAACGATATATAGGGTAAAAATAGCTTGAAAACTCATTCGCAAATGATAGCATAAAAGTTAATTTTTAGATAAATTGCGGTTTTTTATACATTTCTGCTATAATGTATCCTTTAATTTAGTATCTTGCATAACTTTTCTGCTTAAATACGTTAAAAACTATAAAAATTTTAGGACACATCAGATGAAGACATTTGAAGATTTTGGGTTGCACGAGCAAGTCCTGCAAGCCATAAAAGAGGCAGGCTTTCGTGAGCCAAGCCCAATACAACAAGAGGTCATACCTTTTATACTTGACGGCCGCGATGTCGTAGGACAAGCGCAGACAGGTACAGGCAAAACAGCGGCTTTCTCGCTGCCAAGCCTCAGCATGGTAGACTCAAAAGATAAAAGAGTTCAGATACTCGTTATCACACCGACAAGAGAGCTCGCTACACAGATAAGCGACGAGATGTACACGTTGGGACGTTTTAGAAATATCCACACAGTAACAGTTTACGGCGGAAGTTCATACTCAAGACAGCTCAAGCTCATAGAGCAGGGCGCAGGCGTTGTAGTAGCGACACCGGGAAGGCTTTTAGACCTTCTAAAAAACGACAGACTGTACAATTTTGAACCGCAGATAGTCATACTTGACGAAGCGGACGAGATGCTTGATATGGGATTTTTGGAAGATATAGAGGCTATTTTCGCACGATTGCCGAAAAAACGCCAGACTATGCTTTTTTCAGCTACTATGCCTGAACCGATAAAAACATTGGCAAAAAAGATACTCAACAATCCCGCATTTGTGAGTGTAACTCCTCAAAACGCTACGACAAACGCTGACATAGAGCAGCATTATTACGTCATAGAAGAACACGAGAGAGACAACGCTATCACAAGACTTTTGGACGTTACAGACCCGACAAAAGCCGTGATATTCTGTAGAACCAAAAAAGAGGTTGACAGACTCAGCACAAAACTTATAGCCGCAGGATACGCAGCCAAAGGTTTGCACGGCGATATGGAACAACCGCAGCGTGAAGAGGTGATAAAAAACTTCAGAGGCGGCGATATAGACATACTTGTAGCGACCGATGTAGCGGCGCGCGGACTCAACGTCAAAGAGATAACGCACGTGTTTAACTACCACATTCCGTTTGACCCTGAGAGTTATGTACATCGTATCGGCAGAACTGCCAGAGCCGGACAAAAAGGCACAGCGATAACGCTTTTGACGCCTATGGAGTACCACAGTATGCAAAAGATAGCCAAGACTGTCGGCACAAAAATAGAGCAAAAACAGATACCTACACTATTTGAGATGAAAGAGAAAAACGCCAAAAAAATGGCTGACAATATATCTCGTGCGACTATAGACAACATCTCCGTCAAGATAGTTGATGAGCTTGAGAAAGAGTTTGATTTGGCGCAAATAGCATACAAAGCTATCTCACTTTTGGTCGGCAAAGACGGCGTACAGGGACCAAATGCTATCGGCGTGGACAGCAAAACGTTTGAAAATTTTATCAAGAGAATAAAAGAAAAAGACGACGCCAGACATTCACAAAACGGCAGAGGCAGACGAAACGGCCGAAGCGGTGATAGGCGCAAAGCCAATGACGACAAAAGAGGCTTT
>JAITNC010000069.1 GCA_031290675.1 Campylobacteraceae bacterium
CAATTAAGCTCTTCTTTGAGTATCGCGCTTAGCCTCTCTATATCTCGCTCCTCTTTTGGCGCTCCTTCGTAAGCTCCGATAGTGGCGAGTGTGTTTGTTACGTACTCTTTGCGCATCTCCTCAACACGTTTGTTCATATCAAGTGTCTGCCCCAAAAGCTCGTTTCTAAAGTTGTATATGGTTTTTCGCTGTTCATTTGCCACATCATCATACTCTAAAAGGTGTTTTCTTGACTCAAAATGCAGCGTTTCTACTTTCTTTTGGGCGTTTTCTACGGCTCTTGTGACCATACGGGATTCTATGCTTTCGCCCTCTTTGATACCAAGACGCTCCATGATGACTTTTATGCGCTCACTGCCAAAAATCCTGAGCAGATTATCTTCAAGGCTTAGATAAAATCTACTTTTTCCAGGATCCCCTTGTCTGCCCGAGCGTCCTCGCAGCTGATTGTCTATTCGGCGGCTCTCGTGTCTTTCCGTACCTATGACATACAGTCCGCCCAGAGCCTTCACTTCATCGTTTATCTTGATATCAACGCCTCGTCCTGCCATATTTGTAGCTATGGTTACTGCACCCTTCGCACCCGCTTCAGCGATGATTTGCGCCTCTTTTTCGTGGTTTTTGGCGTTGAGTACAGAGTGAGGAATATTTATCTTTGAGAGCATTGTGTGCAAAAGTTCACTTCTCTCTATGGACGCCGTTCCCACAAGTACAGGCTGTCCTTTTTTGTATGAGATTTTGATGTCGTCTATGACGGCTTTGAACTTCTCAGCTTCGCTTTTATATATCAAGTCGTTTTTATCATCTCTCACGATAGCGACATTTGTAGGTATTGAGATAACATCAAGGCTGTATATCTGCGAAAACTCGGTCGCTTCAGTCTGGGCTGTTCCCGTCATACCTGCGAGTTTCTTGTAAGAGCGGAAGTAGTTTTGGAACGTTATATCTGCCAACGTTTGGGACTCATCTTGAATCTTCACGTGTTCTTTGGCTTCAAGCGCTTGGTGAAGTCCTTCGCTAAATCTTCTGCCTTCGCTAAGTCGTCCCGTAAACTCGTCCACTATGACTATATCTTCGCCTCTCGTTACGTAATGAACATCTTTTTCAAAGAGATGATGAGCTTTCAAAGATTGGTCTAAAAGATGTGAAAGTACGGCATTTTCAAGGCTATAGAGGTTATCAACCTTAAAAAGCTTTTCAGCTTTCGCTATGCCTTCTTCTGTTATCAAAATAGTCCTGTTTTTCTCATCAACCGTGAAATCCTCATCTTTTTTCAGCTCTCTTGATACAGTATCTGCCATCTGGTAATGCTCAAGCTTTCTGCCGGCGTGTCCGGAGATGATGAGAGGAGTTCTCGCCTCATCTATAAGTATGGAGTCCACTTCGTCCACTATGGCGTAGTTGTGTCCTCTTTGCACTTTGTCGTCAAGCGAAAATTTCATATTGTCCCTGAGGTAGTCAAAACCAAATTCGTTATTTGTGCCGTATGTTATATCTGCCGCATACTGCTCTTTTTTTATCTTTTCATCGTGTTCCGTAGAGAGTACAACTCCCACGCTCAAGCCCAAAAAGTTGTAAATCCTTCCCACGTCAGCGGCATCACGCTTGGCGAGATAGTCATTGACCGTAACGATATGCACGCCTTTGCCGTCCATAGCGTTCAAAACCACAGGCAAAGTCGCCACGAGCGTTTTACCCTCGCCCGTTTTCATCTCCGAGATGTTGCCGTCGTGAAGCACAAGGGCGCCGACTATCTGCACATCAAAATGCCGCAATCCTGTTGTTCTTATGCTCGCTTCACGTGTTATGGCAAACACGTCGTTCAGCACATCGTCCAGGCTTTTCGCCCCGCTTATCACTTCTTCTCTAAGTGCGGCAAAAGCAGCTTTTAACTCATCATCATTTAAAGGGTGATATTTCGCCTCAAGCTCGTTGATAGCGTTCACCCGCTTTGCGTATTTTTTAACTTCTCTATCGTTTCTCGTACCAAATACTTTTCCCAAAAAAGTTTCAATAAACATAAATAAAGCCTTTTTCTCTTAAAATGTAGGAGTGGATTTTATCATACTTTTACAAAAGCTTTGATAAAACTATAATAATTTATATATTACAGGAGCTATTTTGAAAATTTTATCTATTTTTTTGATTGTTTTGTGCGCTTTTTTGAACGCACAGAGTGTGAATAGCATTGAGAGTGATTTTACGCAGACGATAACAAGCGCAGAGGGAGATACCATAAAATACACGGGAAATTTTCAAGCTCTCAGCGATGGAGGAGATAATTTCGCGTTGTGGAACTACAAATCGCCTATCAAAAAAAAGATGTATTTCACTAACAATGAAGTTGTTATGATAGAGCCTGACCTTGAGCAAGCGGTGGTAACTTCTATAGATGAAACGCCTGATATATCGTCTATCTTGAGCGAAGCCATAAAGACTAACAAGAAAACAAATAACGATGTTAGCGTTACCGTTTTGGAGGTTGAGTATAAGATATCTTTTTCAAACGCTCTGCCTGTGAAGTTATCATACACGGACAAACTTGACAACAAGATAGATATAGCGCTCACAAAAACAACTCTCAACAGAAATATAGACAAACTCACGTTTAAGCCCGAAGTGCCAAAAGGCTTTGACATCGTGAGGTATTGACGCTACGCCTTTTGCGTTTTTGCACCCTTGTAAAACTCTTTGACTCTCTCGTCTACATTGACACACCTTTTGATATGAGCGGCGAAATCTCTTCCAAAGTAGCGGATATAGAGGTTTTTGGCTGATGTAGCTCTGCTTATCGCTACATAAAACTGGCTTTTCTCAAAGATGTTATTGATGTCGCATACGAGATTTTCTATGCTCATACCCTGCGACTTGTGTATCGTTATGGCGTATGAGAGTTTGAGCGGAAATTGTTTTATCGTCGCGAGCGGCTTGTTTTTTATCTCAGAGCCCTCCATCACGTTTTCATAAAGCGCAAATTCGTGCGGCTCAACTTTGATAAGCACGCCGCCTTTCTCCACCAAAAGATACTCTTCGTTGATGCCTTTTATGATGCCCTGCTCACCGTTGAAATACTTGCCCCATTTGTTTATGCAAAATATCACGTGAGCGCCCTTTTTGAGCTCCAAGCTGAGAGGGATATTTAACGCTTTGTGCCACGACTCTATCCTGTTTGTATGCAAGCTCTTGTCGTTTATACTCTCCTTTGCCTCCAAAACGCAAAGTTTGTCGTCTATCTGGTCAAGCCGCTCTTTGTTCATCTTGTCGGCTTCGTAATTTCTGCCGAAAAGTATCGTAGGGTCTGTGTTTAAGACATTTTTATTTTGGCACAAATTCTCAAGAAAGCTCACAGTTTCGCCATCAAGCTCGCCTTTTCTGATCTTGTTCAAAATACCGAAAAACTGCACGTCCTCAGTCCTTTTGGAGTCTACAAGCTCCAATATCTTGGGGTTATAATTTCTCCACGCACTGCTCTGGAAAGCGTACACCTCATCGCCAAAAAGCGAAAAACTGTCCGTCCTTTTCTCTATAGGTGGGAGTTGGAAAAAATCCCCCACAAAGAGTATTGAGCCTCTAAAGTTTGAGCCTTCAAGCCTGTAGCGTATCATCTCCATAAGCGAGGCAGAAACCATAGATATCTCGTCTATGATGAGCAGGTCGGCGTTTGAGAGCATAGCGTCTATCTCTTTGATACGCTGTTTGTTACGTCTGTCGTGGCGCAAAAGCTCTTCTGTGTTTTTGCATATCCCAAATGCAAAAAAGCTGTGTATCGTCTGTCCGCCGATATTTACCGCGCTTATGCCTGTACTGCCCAACACGATGACTTGTCTGCTATCGGATTTGTAAGAGTTTATGAGCTTTTGCGTCAGATAACTTTTGCCCACTCCGCCGCCGCCCGTTAAGAAAAGATGGTCGCTTTTTAATATCTCTTGTGCTTTTTCCAGCTCTTTCACACTTGACCTTTGGTATTTTTTTGGTATTATACACAAAGAAATTTATAACTTAGGAAGTATAACTATGCCACCAAAGAAAAAAACCGT
>JAITNC010000142.1 GCA_031290675.1 Campylobacteraceae bacterium
GCAAAAATGGCTGGAGCGGTCTTGCTTGAGGCTTTTGACAGCGGTGTGGACTTTTTGATTGTGAGCGATATACGTACATTTTTTATGCTTGATACTTGTCGCAAAGAGATAGAAAAAGCTGTCGGAAGGCCGATACCGCTCTATATACTCACACTACCGCAAGTCGTACTTATGGCACTCGGCGTTACGGATAAAAAAGTACTTGGATTTGATGGACATAAGGTCAAACCGACTATATTAGGGTGATGTTTCTTAATAGCTCGGTTTTTACAATTTTTAGCTTGTTATTTCGCACGCTAACTTCGTTGCAATTTCGCCACGCTCGCTCACGTACCTCAAGTACGCACCGCTCACGGGCTTCATTTGCGCCTCGTTACCCTGCAAAAAACTAGCGCTAAAATCTTGTAAACTTGGTATCCACTAATACCCTCTCCGTCATTGCGAGTTTGTACTCAAACGTGGCAATCCAGTATTTTGCCTTTTTGCGCCACACAGCCCTTTGTGTCATTGTGAGGAGCGAAGCAGAGTGACAATCTCAGCTCTACTTTTTACACAAAATCACTTAAATAATATGAAATACATCACTACTTATTGGTATAATATTTATTTTTTGTGCCACTACCATATGGATTGCCACGCTTGAGTACAAGCTCGCAATGACGGGAGGTGGGTGAGAAGGAACACAGATGCTCACGCCTTTGGCAGAGCCATGACAATGGAGGGGGTTGCGCCTCTGTATGACACAAAGGGGCGTGTGTGGTGCAAATTCTGCCATGTCAATACTGGATTGCCACGTATGAACGCGCAAACTCGCAATGCGGAGAGATGACGCAATATATATGGCATTTATACCCTATTTTTCTTGTTAAGCTCTCATCGCCCAAAAAGAGGGGACGCAATATATATGGCATTTATACACCAAACCCTTACGACCTTAAGCCCTCCTTAAACAAACTTTCTGTACAATTTATGCCCTAATCTCACACACACCAATTCTTAAAAAGGTTGCGGTTTGACCGCTAATGGGTGTGGAGGCAAAACCAAAATAAACACAGGAGAAGCTCATGGTAACCATGAAAGACTTACTAGAATGCGGCGTGCACTTCGGGCACCAAACAAGAAGATGGAACCCAAAAATGAAAAAGTTCATTTTTGGCGAGAGAAAAAACATCTACATCATAGACCTTCAAAAGACTTTGAGGTATTTCAGATATACATACAACATCGTACGAGATGCGGCGGCTGAGGGCAAGACTATTCTTTTCGTCGGCACAAAAAAACAGGCTGTTGTAGCTATCAAAGAGGCGGCTGAGGGCTGCGGAATGCCATACGTAAATCACCGCTGGCTTGGCGGTATGATGACAAATTTTAACACCATAAGACAATCAATCCGCAAACTTGAAATCATAGAAGAGATGGAAAAAGACGGACAAATAGACCTTTTGACAAAAAAAGAAGCTTTGATGCTAAAACGCAAAAAAGAGAAACTTTTGGCGTATCTCGGCGGACTTAGAAACTTAAAAACATCGCCAGATATGGTCTTCGTCATAGACACAGTAAAAGAAAAGATAGCCGTACAAGAGGCAAACAGACTAAGAATTCCCGTAGTAGCTCCGCTTGATACGAACTGCGACCCAGACGTTGTTGATTTTCCAATTCCGGGAAATGACGACGCTATCCGTTCAGTACAACTTTTCTGCAAAGAGATGTGCGAAGCTATCAACGAAGGCAAAGAGTTAAGAGCGCAAGACAATCCTGACGCTGACGCCCCTGAAGCAGCAACACCAAGAGAGAAAGAAGAGCTTTTGGAAGAGTTGAACGCAGAGGGCGACGAGCCGGATTTGAGTAAAGAGTTTGGCGTGAGCGAAGAGAAAAGCGAAGAAGAGAAACCAAAAAAAGTTTTCGCAAAAGCAAAAGAAGTAGTTGAAGCAGCCCCTGCAGAAGTGAGCGAAGAGGAAAAACCAAAAGTTAAAAAAGTCCTTAAAAAAGCTGATGAGGCTGTGAGCGAAGAGAAAAGCGAAGAAGAGAAACCAAAAAAAGCGGTAAGAAAACCAAAAGCGGCGAAAGAGGCAGAATAATGGCAGATATAAGCGCTAGTTTAGTTAAAGAACTAAGAGAGTTGAGCGGCGCAGGTATGATGGATTGTAAACACGCGCTCACAGAAACTAATGGCGATATAGACGCGGCTATTGACTTACTTCGTGAAAAAGGGCTTGGTAAAGCCGCCAAAAAAGCGGACAGACTTGCCAGCGAAGGGTTGATAAGCGTTGATGTATCGGGCGATTTCAGACAAGCTACTATCAGCGAAGTAAACTCCGAAACTGATTTTGTCGCTAAAAATGAAAAATTTATAGAGATGACAAAAAACATCACTTCGCACATTCAGACAAACAAGATAGTTCATCTGGAAAAACTCCAAGAGAGTACGATAAGCGGTAAAAATTTCACCGAATATCTAAATTCGCAAATCGCTACTATCGGCGAAAATCTTGTCGTGCGCCGCTTTATAACGCTAAGCGCACAAGACGAAACAAGCGTAGTGAACGGTTATGTACACTCAAACGGACGTGTTGGAGTTATCTTGGGCGCAAAATGCAGCTCAAAAGAGATAGCGCTAAAAACGGCCGATTTGTTGAAAAATATAGCTATGCATGCGGCGGCTATGAAACCGTCATTTTTGTCATACAAAGAGCTTGGAGAGGAGTTTGCAGAGAAAGAGTTTATCGCTCTTAAAGCAAACATAGAAAAAGAGAACGAGGAAGCGAGAAGACTCAAAAAACTTGAGAAAAAGATACCTCTATACGGCTCAAGAGCGCAAATAACCGATAAAGTTTTAGCGGAAGCCAAAGCCAAAATGGAAGCAGACTTGAAAGCTCAAGGTAAACCTGAAAAGATTTGGGATAGAATCATTCCCGGACAGATTGATAGATTTATCGCTGACAATACGCAGCTTGACCAACAGTATGCGCTGCTCAGCCAGTTTTACGTTATGGACGAGAGCAAAAGTATCAAACAAGTCGTTGAGGAGCGAGCCAAAGAGCTTGGCGGTTCTATAGAACTTGTAGAGTACGTACGCTTTGAACTTGGCGAGGGACTTGAGAAAAAGAGCGATGATTTCGCGGCTGAAGTTGCGGCTCAATTAGGCTAATAAACACTTAAAATTATGGCGTACCCAAAATCGGGTGCGCCTTTTTCTTAAACATAGGAGAGATGATGGCACTTTTACACGTAGAAAATCTCTCACACTCATTTGATTACCCACTTTTTCAAGAGATTAACTTTACGTTAGAGCCAAAACAATCTATGGCAGTTACGGGTATGAGCGGCAGCGGAAAAAGCACCCTTTTACATATCGCCTCATCGCTTTTGAAACCAAACTTTGGCTCAGTTTTTATAGACGATAAAGATATGTACAAACTGCCAAATAACGAGCTTGTGGGCATCAGACGCAGCGATATCGGCATCATTTTTCAATCACATTTTTTATTTAAGGGTTTTAGTTCAAAGGAAAACATTGAGCTCGGGGCTATATTGTCAGGCTCGGAGTTTGATGATGAGCTTGTGCAAAAACTTGGCATTTCACACGTGATGAGCAATAAAGTCGGCGACATCTCAGGCGGTCAGCAACAGAGAGTTTCTATCGCCAGAGTGCTTTCAAAAAAGCCCAAAATCATATTTGCGGACGAGCCTACGGGCAACCTTGACCACCAAACCGCAGATGAGGTTATGGGGATCTTGTATGATTATATTGAGAAAAACAACGGCGCACTTTTTTTGGTAACTCATGATTTGGAATTGGCCAATAAATGTGATATAGTTTATAGGTTGGAAGATTTGGAGTTAAAAACACTCCAGTAGTAAAATATTATTTGTGAAATTTAGAGGTGATTTATGCGTTTTTTGTTGATAAATACCAATCCCGCAGTTTCCAAGCTTGTAAATGCTAGCTTAGAGCGTATAGGGCATGAAGCGACGGAAATTGGTGATTATAACGGCTTATCGCTTGATACTTACGTATTGGTTATCGTAGATAGCGACTCTTATAGACCCGAATACAAAGATGACTTGCTCTCTGTGAGCTTAGCGCCCTCTTTGATGTATCTGAAAGCGCAGGACGACATCGTGCCGCAGGGTGTGACGTATGTGCTTAAAAAGCCTTTTTTACCTACGGATTTTATAGCTTTGCTGGTATCTATCCTCTACAAAACTCCCGAGCTCAAAAGATTTATCACTCCAGAAGCGGAGCAGTTTCAAGCAAGCCTGCTCAAGGATTATCCGCAGAGTGAGATGGTGGCAGCTGCTTCGATACAACCTGCTGTTGTTGAGACGACAAATAAACCTCCTGTTTTTGACATTCAAGAGTCGCAAGAACCTGCCGCTTCAAAAAAATTTGATATTTTTACAAATCTCTCAGAAGAGCTTAGCAAGCTTTATAACCACGATGGGAACGAGAAAGACGAACCGCCTTTGAGTGCACTTGCCACTGAAATCGATGATGTCCAACCAAAAACGCCCATCGAGCTACAAAACGATGTAAAACCTGCTTATGATATGGGATCGTTAAGCCTTGATGAGTTTATGTTTGGGCTTAAAAACGCTGAGGATGAGGTACAACCGCCACAATCTCAAGAGTCCAGCCAGCCGACAAACGCCAATGAAGTAGACGCAAAGATAGATTTTAATTTCAGCGTTTTTGACAATGTAGGCGAAGAGACACCAAAACAAGAGCAAGAGAGCGCAAAAGACGAACCAAAAGCGCCGATAGAGATTGAAGATGAGAAGACGCAAGAAGAGCCTTCTGAAAAGGCAAATTTTACTTTTGGCGATTTGGCGAAAGAGTTCGACGACTTGCTGCAAACAAACAAAAATGACGAGAGCAAAGAGTGCGTTGAACCGACATGCAAAAATGATGATGAAAATATTATCGAGGAAGAGATATTTATCAAGAAAGACGATACCCCGCAAGCGCCAAGCGAAGAGATACAAGAGTTTGATGAGAGGATAAGCGATTTGAGCGAAAGAGATATGGAAACAGCGCTGCAAAGCGGCGGAATGCTGCCTCAACCAAGCGAATTGGAAATTGTAAAAACAGAGATAGAAAATGTAGTCGCCCAGAGCATCCAAGGGGTGCTTCAAAGTCAGATATTGCGAGAGGTGTTCAAAGGGCTCAAGATGAACATCACTATCACATTTGAGGATAAATAATTGGCAGGCTCACTCTTAGTCATCTCCGGTCCTAGCGGTTCGGGCAAAAGTTCAATCATCAAAGAGGTCTTGAAAAATAACCCAAATGCTATATTTTCCATCTCAACGACCACGAGAGAGCTAAGAGAGGGCGAGAAACACGGAGTAAACTA
>JAITNC010000168.1 GCA_031290675.1 Campylobacteraceae bacterium
ACCTCGTTAGTCATTCACCGGCTTCGTCATATATTTCAGCATATTATTCCTTGCCGGTTCACTCCTTGCCTCGTCTTGGCACAAAATATCTGTGCCATAAATACATAAATTTGGTATTAAAATTCCCCTCCTGTGGAGGGGTGTCCGTAGGACGGGGTGGTTTTTTGAGGAGACTATTGCGCCACGTACGCCCTTTGTGTCATTGTGAGGAGCGAAGCGACGTAACAATCTCAGCTCCCACTCACACTCTCCGTCATTGCGAGCCTGTACTCAGGCGTGGCAATCCAGTTTTTTTGCATCGCACAACGCCCTTTGTGTCAGACAAAAGGCGAAGCCTCCCCCCCATTGTCATGCTGAGCTTGCGAAGCATCTGTGTTTTGTATTACACAAGAGAGATGGATTGCCACGCCCGCAAGTGGGCTCGCAATGACGAGAGAGCGTCTATCACGATGCTTTGAAGCCTTGCTTGCTTTTGCAGTATTCACTCAAAAAGCACTCATCGCATTTTGGGTTTTTGGCCGTACATATATAGCGTCCAAAAAGCACCATAGCTTGATGCAAAATGTCAAGATTGTCTGTGAAGGCTTTTATCAAGTCAAGCTCTGTAATTTGTACATTTTTCGCTTTTGAAAGCCCCAAACGGTGAGATGTGCGAAAAACATGCGTATCAACAGCCATCAAATTTGCCCCGCTGTATTCTATCATCACGACGTGGGCAGTTTTTTGACCCACACCCGCCAAAGTTACGAGCTTGAGCTCATCAAGCGGTATCTCCCCGCCAAAATTCTCCTCTACACTTTTCGCCATTTTGATGAGATTTGAGGCTTTGTTGTTGAAAAATGAGCAGCTTTGGATAAGCATCTTTAAAGACTCCAGATTTGCCTTAGCCATAGCCGCCGTATCGGGGTACGCCAAAAAAAGCTCGGGCGTTATGATGTTCACTCTTTTGTCTGTGCATTGCGCCGAGAGCATCACCGACACCAAAAGCTCATAAACATTTTTGTACTTTAGCTCTGTTTTGGCATCTTTATATCTGCTTATAAAGAGCTCTTTTATCTCTTTTATTTCGTTTTTTGTTGATAATTTCACTTGCATTGCCTTTATAAGAGTTGCATTATAACAAATTTATTTTTTAAACTAATTCGTATTTAATACAAATTTTTATATAATTTCAAATTGTTATGAGTTCAATCTTTGACAAAAATACCCTACTAAAGGAAAACAGGAATGAAGAAGTTTGTTTTAGGAACATTGACAGTTTTAACTGCGATGAGTTTAAGTGCGGCTGTCATAGCTACGGTCAATGGTCAAGATGTGACAGATGAGGACGTGGGCATACTGCTTCGCCAAGTACCGGGAGCGCAGTACGAAAATCTCCCAGCGGAAACTCAACAGCAGGTATTGAACCAAGCTATAGATAGAAAACTTTTAACCGTTTATGCGGTAAACAGCGGTGTAGAGAAAGATGGCGAATATATAACTGCGCTCAATAAAATCAAAAATGAGATAGCTCTTGAAGTATGGATGAAAAAAGAGTTTGACAAAGTAAAAGTAACGGACGCTGCTATCAAGAAATTTTACGGCGAAAATGGCGATAAATTTTTGCAGCCTGAGCAGATAAAAGCGAGCCATATATTGGTCGCTGACGAAAATGAAGCTAAAGCTATCATCAAAGAGCTTTCAAGCGCTTCAAGCAAAGATTTGGCAGCTAAGTTTGCAGCGTCAGCAAAAGAAAAATCTACTGACGGTTCAGCCCAAAACGGCGGAGATTTGGGTTGGTTTAGCAAAGGTCAAATGGTAAAACCTTTCAATGACGCAGCTTTCGCCCTCAAAAAAGGCGAATTTACAAAAACTCCCGTAAAAACACAATTTGGTTACCACGTGATATACATAGAAGACAAAAAAGCTGAGCGAAAAGCGGCTTTGGACGAGGTCAAAGAGCAAATCACAGGTGCACTAAAAGGCGAAGAGTTTAGAAAAAATGTTGAAGCTCAAGCGAAAATTTTGAGAGATAAAGCTAAAGTAGATATCAAAAAATAACCATAAAGGGCATTTTGTATGCAGAACTCTAAAGCGGTTGAGCTTGTAGGTAGCGGTGTCATAAGCGGCGAAAGTGTAAGCAGACTTTTTGAGCTTGCGAAAGCGCATAAGTTTGCTTTTCCGGCTGTCAATGTTGTCAGCGGTGACTCCATCAATGCCGCTTTAGAGGCTGCCAAGTCTGTAAATTCGCCTATCATTGTGCAATTTTCAAATGGCGGTGGCGAGTTTTTGGCAGGCAAAGGGCTTAGCGCGCCAAACGCTTCCGTGCTTGGAACGATATCGGGCGCACAACATACTCATCTGTTGGCGAAGGCGTACGGTATCCCCGTGATACTTCACACAGACCACGCGGCGAGGAAACTTTTGCCGTGGATAGACGCTCTGCTTGACGCCGGCGAAGAGTATTTTAAAGTTCACAAAAAACCTCTTTTTAGCTCACATATGTTAGACCTTTCCGAAGAACCGTTAGAGCAAAATATCGCGACCTGTGTGCAATACCTCAAACGTATGAGCAA
>JAITNC010000198.1 GCA_031290675.1 Campylobacteraceae bacterium
AAGCGTGAGTTTTGATATCTCGTGCGGCAAGTTTCTAAATTGGTTGCAGTCAAGGTCTAACACCTCTAATTTTGTCAGGTTTTCAAGTTCGTTTGGTATATAATGAAGCTTGTTTGAGCAAAGTGAAAGAGAGATGAGATTTGGCAGGTCAAAAAGCTCACGTGGCAGCTCGTCCAGGGCATTGTAAGAGAAATCAAGCTCTTGCAGGCTTGTGAGATTGGCTATCTCGTGAGGTATCTGCTCTATCTGATTGTCTTTGAGTTTGAGCGAGATCAGGTTGAGGTAGCAAAGCTCTTTTGGTATCATCGTGAGATTTAAGCGTGAAAGGTTTATCGTTTTTAGTGATAAAAGTTTGAGTTTGTCGCGCGGGATGCCCCGCTCGCACCTGTATCTCATATCGTATGAGAGATTGTCTATGCCGTTATCAGTTGCCCATTTGCGAAGTTTTTCAAACAGAGCGTCTCCCATCATCGTCATATCCTGTATTTAAAAATAATTATATGCATATTGTATCTAACTATAGAGGGGTATTTTTAAACGAAAATATAAACCAAAATTTACCAAAAGCGTTTTTATCTCGCCTCCGCAAATCCAAGATTTTCCACGCTTTTTATCCACTTCTCTCTTTTTTGCTCAGTTGCGTTTGAGATATTGCCAAAGCAGGTTTGAGCGACTTTTTTTACACCGCAAAAATTAAGCGTGATGTTTTTGAGCTGCTTGATAGCGGGATTTCCCAAGAGTAGTCTGTAGTACCACGTAGGTGCTTCCATAGTCTGAATAATTCGTGCGCTTTTGCCCGATAAGAGCATCTGCCGTTTATTGTTTTTATCATGCGCAAAAGTGATATTTGGTAAAAAAACCCTGTCTATAAAACCCTTCATCACAGCAGGATAAGAACCCCACCATACAGGATGAATAAACACCAAATGGTCGGCGTTTTGCAGCTTTTCTATAGCGTCTTTGAGGTCGCTCTCAAGCTCTATATCTTTTTTGTAGCCAAATTTTAAATTGTGGTCAAACTTAAGCTCGCCTATATGTATGGTGTGAACCTCGGCTTTGGCGTTCAGCGCACCTTTTTCATACGAGCATGTCAGGGCGTGGTTGAAGCTATCGTCGTCAGGGTGTCCGTTGATGATTAATATTTTTTTAGACATTAATTTCCTCAATGTTTTTTTATAAGGGGTATTATATACTAATAAGACAGAATAAAAGCGTTTTAAATGTTAATTAGATAGAATATTACATTTTTTATAATTTCAGGGAAGATAAAATGGACGTAAGAGCTGAATTTTTGAAGTTTTTTGAAGGCAAGGGACACAAGGCAGTATCAAGCTCGCCTCTTGTTCCAGACGATGAGACACTGTTGTTTACAAATGCCGGCATGGTGCCTTTCAAAAGCATTTTTACAGGCAAGATATCCGCGCCAAAGCCGCCGCGAGCGACGAGCTGTCAAACATGCATAAGAGCCGGCGGAAAACACAACGACCTTGACAATGTCGGATATACGGCACGCCACCACACATTTTTTGAGATGCTTGGAAATTTCTCTTTTGGCGACTACTTCAAAAAAGAGGCGATATCGTACGCTTGGGAGTTTGTAACGGAAGTTTTGAAACTGCCAAAAGACAAACTTTGGGTTACGGTACACGAGAGCGATGACGAGGCTGAGCAGATATGGTCTGAACATATCGCAAAAGAGCGCATTTTGCGTTTTGGAGATAAAGACAACTTTTGGCAGATGGGCGATACAGGGCCGTGCGGGCCGTGCAGCGAGATTTTTGTAGACCAGGGCGAGGAGCATTTTAACACTTCTGAAGATTATATGGGCGGCGATGGCGATAGATTTTTGGAGATATGGAATCTCGTCTTTATGCAGTACGAAAGAGATAAAGAGGGCAAACTTACGCCGCTTCCAAAGCCATCTATAGACACGGGCATGGGGCTTGAGAGGGTTACAGCGATACAAGAGGGCAAATTTAACAACTACGAAAGCTCTTTGTTTATGCCTATCATTGAGGCGGTCGCACGCCTTTGCGGCAAGCCGTATGTGAGCGAAAAAGGGGCGAGCTACAGAGTGATAGCCGACCATATCCGTTCCGTGGCGTTTTTGTTGGCGCAGGGTGTCAATTTTGACAGAGAGGGCAGGGGGTATGTGCTAAGGCGTATATTGCGCAGGGCTGTACGACACGGCTATCTGCTCGGGTTTAGAGAGCCTTTTATGTATAAATTGATAGAGCCTTTAGTGAAGCTTATGGGTGGACACTACGCATATTTAGCCCAAAAAAAAGAGGTCATTGAGCAGCAGATATCGCTTGAGGAGGAGAGATTTTTTGTCACTATCGCCTCAGGATTGGAGCTTTTTGAAGATGAGCTGCAAAAAACTACAAAAGAGTTCAGCGCAGACGTGGCTTTCAAGCTTTACGATACTTTTGGTTTTCCTTTGGATTTGACGCAGGATATGCTTAGAGATAAAAATATAAGCGTTGATGTAGAGAGATTTAACGCTCTTATGGGCGAGCAAAAAAAACGTGCAAAAGCTGCTTGGAAAGGCAGCGGTGATAAAGCTGTAGCGGGCGATTTTAAAGAGCTTTTGGATAGTTTTGGTGTAAATAAATTTATAGGATACGATACGCTCAAGGCAGACGCAAAGATACTTGCCATTTTGGACGAGGAGTTTAAAAAGACGGACGAGATATCTGGGGGCGAGAGCGGTTGGGTTTTACTTGAAAGCACGCCATTTTACGCTCAAAGCGGTGGTCAGTGCGGCGATAGCGGAGAGCTTGAAGGAAAGGCTGAGGTTATTGATACGCAAAAGTTTTTTGAGTTAAATCTATCTCAAGTCAAGGCAAAAACCAAACTCAAAGCGGGCGATGTAGTTACAGCCGTAGTAGACGAGCGAAGAGATGAGATAACCAAACACCACTCGGCGACACACCTTTTGCACAGCGCTTTAAGAACAGTACTTGGCGAACACGTGGCTCAAGCGGGCTCGTTGGTGGAGGCTGAGAGGTTGAGATTTGACTTTTCGCACCCAAAAGCTTTGAGTTCGCAAGAGTTGGCGAGAGTAGAAAACTTTGTCAATAACGCCATACTGAGAAGCATACCAAATGTTACAAAAATAATGAGCATTGATGACGCTAAAAAGAGCGGCGCTATCGCACTTTTTGGCGAGAAATACGGTTCAAGCGTGCGTGTGGTAAGTTTCGGCGATACAAGCATAGAGTTTTGCGGCGGCGTACACGCTAAAAATACAGGCGTTTTGGGCAGCTTTTTTATCACAAAAGAGAGCGGCGTGAGTGCGGGCGTACGCAGGATAGAAGCTGTGTGCGGCAGGGCAGCGTTAGATATCGCAAACTCGTGGAGAAGCGAGCTTGGCGAAGCAAAAGAGGCTGTGAAAAACAGAGATATCATAGCGGGCGTGGAGAGATTTAAAAACGACATCAAAGAGTTAAAAAGCAAAGTCGCCGCACTTGAAGCAAACGTGGGCAAAAAGATAGAAGGCGTTGTTATAAACGGCGTTGAAGTCGTCGTCGACGAGCTAAAAGCAGGCGATATAAAAAACAGCATTGATGAGATAAAAAATCAAAAAGAGCGTGTTGCGGTTTTGCTGTTTCAAAGCAAAGATGGCAAAGTAACGATAGCGGCAGGCTCTAAAAACTGTATCGTAAAAGCCGGAGCGTGGATAAAAGAGATAGCCCCGATAGTCGGCGGCGGAGGCGGAGGCAGAGATGACTTCGCACAAGCAGGCGGCAAGGACAGCTCAAAGATAAGCGACGCCCAAAAAGCCGCTTTAGAGTATGCGACAAACATCTTGAAAGGTTAGGGTATTGAAAGATTTAATCATATACATATTTGAGAATTACGGCACAGCCATAATCTATATGCATTTGATAAGTGCGATTTTTTTTATGGGCAGCCTTTTTGCTATACGGTTTTTATTTTGTAAACCCATAGAGAGTATAAGCGATGATGAAGAGCGTTACGGCATATATCTGAAACTTTTGCAGCGATTTTTCATACTCTCTTTTGTGCTTGTCGCCATTATTTTTGTCGTGGCTTTCTGCATGGAGATAGGAATGAGATTTGAGTACGGAAACCCCATCGGTCAGGCTATGGTACACGCCAAAGAGCTTATTTGGTTCTTTATCATCATAAATCTTGCGTATATGTACATAAAATACAGAATCGCCAAAAAAGCGTTCAAAAACAACCTCATGATAGAAGCCGGCGAAAATATAATACTGATAGTAAACTACCTCATACCGTATGTGCTTGTTTTTGGGCTTTTGGCGATACTGCTCGGAATTATTGTCAAAGATTATTGATGATAGCTCTCGGCTCAACTTCAGCCACAAGGGCTAAAATACTATTTCAAGAGGGCGTGAAATTTGTACAGCGAGGCGTTGATTTTGATGAGGGCAGGGTTGCTCTCAAGGCGCCAAATGATTATGTATTTGAGATAACAAAAGGCAAATTTGAAGCGTATATGAAAAACTATAAGCTTGATATGCCTTTCGTTGTCGCCGATACTGTCGTTGTTGCTGCAGGGCAGATACTGCTGAAAGCCAAAGACGAACAAGAAGCTCTCAAGATGCTGAAACTCCAAAGCGGGCGTAGCGTTGAGATCATCACATGCATGATATACAAAGCCAAAACTCTGGAAC
>JAITNC010000194.1 GCA_031290675.1 Campylobacteraceae bacterium
GCTATTGGTTTTATCTCCAAAACTGCTCTTAAATATACAAATCAACTGTTTTTTTCATATAATAGATATTGTTCAAAAACAATCCGCACGATCGGATAGTGAAAAAAATAAAGGATTCCGATGAAGACTAAAAGTTTGTATATTTCATCACTTGAGCCATACTCCGGAAGCTTGGTAATTGGTATGGGATTTATGGAGATATTAAGAGGACGCGTTCAAAATATAGCGTTTTTCCGCCCCATAGTTCCCTCAAAAGACAAAGACGCTATCGTCTCGTTTATGCTTGAGTATTATGACCTCAAGATGGAGCCATCAAGTGCTATAGGTTTTAGCGTTGAAGAGGTTGAGTCTGCCGTGGCAAATGGCAAGCTAAATGAGCTAATGCAAAGCTTGATAAGCCAGTTTAAAGCGCTTGAACGTGAGTATGATTTCGTCATATGTGAAGGTATCGCACGCTCCCTGCTCTCCTCTACGCTTGATTTTGATATCAATCTTGAGATCGCTAAAAATCTTGGAACACCTTTGGTAAATCTGCTAAATGGGAAAAATCTCAGTAGTGCGGAGATTATCGATAAAATGCGCATAGAGTTAGGCGCTATAAAAAAAGTTGGCTGTAACCATTTCAATACATTTGTAAACAGACTAGACGAGGATGTTCTTAAAAACCTCGAAAACGACATCAAACAGCTCAGTGTGCAGCACCCGAGCATATATCTGCTGCCAGAGGTAGAGGAGCTGAACAGCCCGACCATAGAAGAGATAAAAAACGCCCTTGGGTGTAAATTTGTTTTTGGCAAAGATGATGATTTGAAACGTGTCGTAAAACAGCCCAAAGTCATATCTACTACTATAGACAATATGCTGCCGTATCTGCAAGAAGGCGACCTTATCATCACGGGCGGCGATAGAAGCGACATCATCTTAGGCGTGCTTACAGCGAACAATTCAGGCACTTACCCTACGCTAGCGGGTATTTTGCTCATCGGCGACCTTTTGCCCAAAGAGTCGTTTTTGAAACTGATAGAAGGATTTCAAAAAATACCTCTGCCTATCTTAAGCACAAGCGGAGATACGCTCTCGGCTGCATTGAAGGCTAGAGATGTTCCAGCCCAGATCACAAAGACAAGCGACCGCAAGATAGCCCTTGCTATGGGACTTTTCTCCAGCCGTGTAGACACGAAAGATATAGAAGAGCACATTGACGCAGACAATAACCAAGCCGCTATGACACCCATAATGTTTGAGTACAATCTATTTGAAACCGCAAGAAAAAACAAAAAAAAGATTGTCTTGCCTGAGAGTGGGGACGATAGAATCTTACGTGCGGCGGAGATTATCATAAGACGAGATGTCGCCGATATCATACTGCTTGGCAAAGAGGCTGAGATAAACCAAAAAGCCGCCAATCTCGGCATAGACATATCAAAAGCTACTATCATAGACCCGTTCACGTCGCCATTATTGGAGAAGTATACAAAAGATTTTTACGAACTTAGAAAGTCAAAAGGCATAACGATAGAGTTGGCAAAAGACGCTATGCAAGGCTCAAGCTACTTTGGAACTATGATGGTCTACAGCGGCGACGCAGACGGTATGGTTTCAGGCGCTATCCACACGACGAGCGATACTATACGCCCTGCCCTGCAAATCATCAAAACAAAACCGGGCATATCTATCATCTCCAGCATCTTTTTTATGTGCCTTGACACAAAAGTGCTTGTTTACGGCGATTGCGCTGTCAACAAAGACCCTACTGCTGCGGAGCTTGCCGAGATAGCTATCTCCTCAGCCGATACAGCCAAAAGTTTTGGAATAGAGCCAAAAATAGCTATGCTCTCGTACTCTACGGGCAACTCCGGCGAAGGCGCTGATGTAGAAAAAGTCAAAGAAGCTGTTAAACTTGTCAAAGAAAAACGACCGGATTTGATGGTAGAAGGACCTATACAGTATGACGCTGCCATAGACCCGACTGTCGCCAAAACGAAACTTCCTAACAGCAAAGTCGCAGGTCAAGCCACAGTGTTTATATTTCCGGACTTAAATACAGGAAACAACACTTACAAAGCGGTACAACGCTCCTCAAATGCGGTAGCGGTAGGACCTGTACTTCAAGGGCTAAAAAAACCAGTAAACGACTTAAGCCGTGGCTGCTTAGTCGCCGATATAGTAAACACTGTCGCTATCACAGCTATACAAGCCGACCAAATAACGGAGAAATAATATGAAAATACTTGTCTTAAACTCTGGAAGTTCTTCCATAAAATTCCAACTGTTTTCTATGAAAAATGACAAGGTATTGGCTTATGGGCTGATAGAGCAAATAGGCGAACCCTCAGGTCAAGTAAAGCTCAACTCCATACACCATAAAGAGCCGATAACAAAAACACTGCACATCAAAGACCATGAAGAGGGCATTGAAATAATATCTTCATTTCTCATAGACGAGAAGATAATCAAAGGGCTTGACGAACTAGACGGCATAGGCCACAGGATAGTCCACGGAGGAACGGTCAAAGAGCCTGAGCTTATAAACGATAGCGTTCTTAAAGAGATAGTTTCTTTCTCTGCCCTCGCCCCTCTGCACAACCCTCCGGGTTTGGCGGGCATCAAAGCGGCGCAGGCAGGAGCGCATAAAGTGCCGCAAGTGGTTGTGTTTGACACGGCGTTTCACCAGACTATTCCGCCTCACGCCTATATGTACGCATTGCCGTATGAGCTGTACGAACGCCTGCACATTAGGCGTTACGGTTTTCACGGAACTTCTCATCAGTTCGTAGCTTCACAGGCGGCGAAAGAGCTCAAAAAACCGCTCTCAAAGTGCAACATCATAACGCTTCATCTTGGAAATGGCGGCAGCGTGGCAGCGATACGCGGCGGCAAATGTGTAGATACATCTATGGGTATCTCTCCGCTTGAGGGGCTCATCATGGGTACGAGAAGCGGCGATATAGACCCTGCCATACTGTTTTATTTGGCACGGGAAGATAACCTGAAAGCAAAAGATATGGACACCTTGCTCAACAAAAAAAGCGGACTTAAAGGTATCTGCGGCACAAACGATATGAGAGAGATAATGCTCGGTATAAAAAATGGCGATGAACGCTCAAAACTCGCTTTTGATATGTTTTGCTACAGAATCAAAAAATATATCGGCTCTTACCTTGCGGTTTTGGGCAAAGTGGACGCCCTTGTTTTCACGGGCGGCATAGGCGAAAACGCCGTTGATGTCAGGCTTGAAGTATGCAGCGGACTTGAGGCGTTCGGCATAAAGATAGACAAAAGTGCAAACGCCAAAAGAGGAAATATCCACGTTGAGAGCAAAACAAGCAATGTAAAAATTCTCGTCATTCCTACGAATGAAGAGTTGGCGATAGCGAAACAAACACAGCATTTGATACAACAAATTAGGGCGTAAATCCACGCCCTTGAAATAGACTTTTATGAAATGGAGGGGTAATAAAATGAGTAGAAAAACGCCTATGATTATTTTTATCATTATGGAGTTATTTATCGCAGGCTTTGGTATAGCCTTATTTATTACTCCAACTATCCAAATAGATTTAGAGAAAGCAGGCAACACTCAAACAAAAGAGTATGCTCGCAATGTCGTATCGGCAGTCAAAAGCAACAGTATAGGCTCGTTGATTGATGATTTTACGGAAAAAGCAGAAAAAATTCAAGGGGGATTGTACCAACTCTTTTCGTACTTAGAAGGAAATGGCGTAATTGACGAAAGGCTGATAGGATACTACAAAAAGATGAACTATCTCAAAGTCTTTGGTGAGAAAAGTCAAAAAGATGTTTTCAGTCAATTTGTATATAGCGTTACACTTCAAAATGGTTATGGCGTTCTGCTTCTTGAGCTTGAGGAGAAAGAGGCAGGGCTAAAAATAAGGACTTTGCGCTTAATTTCCACCGACAAATCAGCCGAAGAGATAAATAAATTTTATGGGCAGCAGATAGATACAACGAGAGTTATTTTACTATCTTTGATTGTTGTGTTGCTTGTTTTTACAATGTACAGCGAATATGACTACTATAAAATCGCACGAAAACCAAAGATTTGGATACAGTTATTGATGCCTTTTTCAATAATCGCTTTTAGTCTAAATTGGAACTCTTTTGATTTAAACATCGCACCCCTAACATTCTCGTTAATACCGATATCTACTGTAAATCAAGATGTTTTGGCAGGCTGGAATTTGACATTTTACCTGCCGATAATGCTTATATTGTATTGGTTGGTTTTAAGAAAAAGAGAGAAGCTTTAAAGTCTCTCTACATATAAGTCGGGGCGTCGTTTGAAAACAGTATCAAGTCCCCTGCCCTTGTAACTCGTGCCAAAGTCTGCGTGAGCAGGGATTTGTCTTTCAAGATGATTTTTTGCACACGCTTGACGCTCTCGCTCCACACTTGCGCATTTGTGCTTCCCGTGATGATGATGATATCAAAGATTGTGTCGGCTATTTGCGCCAATTTCTCGTTTTCTTCTTTTGT
>JAITNC010000196.1 GCA_031290675.1 Campylobacteraceae bacterium
TTTGCATAATTTTAACTTTAGCTTTTTGTGTCTAGATGAGGCAGTTTGAAAATTTGGCGAGGCGCATACGCATTGGTATGTAACGAAGCCAAGTTGAAAACAACGAAATATAGGCACAAAAGAGCAAAATTAAAATATGTAAAAGATGAATTACCCTACTTTCGCATTTTTTTCCTCATACTCTCCAGTCGGTTCAACGCCTCATAAAGCGTTTCATCTTTTTTGGCGAAATGCAGACGAATCAAGTGATTGACGCTCTCTTTAAAAAAGCTTGACCCCGGAACCGCTCCAACGCCCACTTTTTCAGCCAATACTTCGCAAAATTCCAAATCGCTCTTATATCCAAACTCCGATATGTCAAGCATCACATAGTATGCCCCCTGCGGCGTTGTGCGTGATATGCCGATACTATCCAAGCCGGAGAGGAAAATATCTCGTTTTTTCGTGTATTTGTCCAACAAATCTTTATAATACTCATCGCCAAATTTCAGCCCCACAACGGCCGCTTCCTGCAAAGGTGCTGCCGCCCCTACGGTCAAAAAATCGTGCACTTTTTTGGCTGTTTCTATAATCTCTTTTGAGGCTATGATGTAGCCCAACCGCCAGCCTGTTATGGAGTATGTCTTAGAGAGCGAACTGCAGGATATCGTCCGCTCAAACATACCCGGCAGCGAGGCGATATATGTGTGTTTATACGGCTCGTAAACTATATGTTCGTATACCTCATCGGTGATGACGAAAGTGTCGTATTTTTTCGCCAAATCGGCTATGACGCCGAGCTCCTCACGTGTGAAAACCTTTCCGCACGGGTTTGAGGGGTTGCACAAGATGATGGCTTTTGGACGCTTGGCGAAAGCCGCCTCCAATTCGTTTATGTTAAATTTAAACTCAGGCGGATACAGAGGCACGTAGATAGGTTCGGCACTTGAGAGTATCGTATCGGCTCCGTAATTTTCATAAAAAGGCGAAAATACGATGACTTTGTCGCCCGGGTCTGTGACGCTCATCATCGCCGCCATCATAGCTTCGGTACTGCCGCAAGTTACGACTATCTCGCCGTTTGGGTCTATAGCTCTTTCCATGAGTTTTGACTGTTTGGCAGCCAAAGCTTCTCTGAAGTTTTGCGCGCCCCAAGTGATGGAGTATTGGTGCGGGCCTTTGTGTGCGGCGACGGCAAGAGCGTCAAGTATCTCTTTTGGCGGGTCAAAATCCGGAAAGCCTTGAGAGAGATTTACCGCTTCGTATTTTAGCGATATCCTTGTCATACGGCGTATGACGGAGTCCGTGAAAGATTTGGTTCTTTGGGATAAATTTGGCACGATATACCTTTAAATGTTATAGTTTAGTTTGCGTTCGTCTATCAAACGTTTAGCTTTATGCGTAGCACGAGGCAATTCGCCATCTTTGGAGATGATAACTTTTGACGGTTTGACGCCTATTCTCGCTTTCAGGGCTGTAGATACACGCTCCGCCAACGCTTCGTCGCTCTCGCTGCTGCCCTCCTCTTTTTCTATCTCCAAAGAGTAGCTCGCTGTGAAATTTTTGTCAAAAACACGTATCAGATACTCTCCGCTTATCCCTTTTAAGCCCCTCACTACGAACTCCACGTCGCTTGGAAAGATATTGACGCCTGATACTATAAACATATCGTCTTTTCTGCCGACTATGGAGATACGGGCGTGTGTCCTGCCGCATTCGCATTTTTTGCGCTCAACATAGCCGATGTCGCCTGTCCTGAAACGTATCATCGGGCGGGCGTGTTTTCGCAGAGTGGTAAGCACAAGCTCGCCCTGCTTTCTATCTTCAAGTATCTCGCCCGTATGCAAATCTACGCTCTCCACAAGTATATGGTCTTCGGCGATATGAAGTCCGTCTTTGGCGTCGCACATGGCGGCACAAGCTCCAAAAATATCGGAGATACCAAAAAAATCGTACAATTTAGCGTCCCAAAGTTTTTCTATCGCCTCTCTCGTAACCTCGATAGAACCGCCTGACTCTCCCGCTACTAGGATTTTATTTATAGCCAAATCACGGGCTGGGTCTATGCCGATTTTTTTTGCACTTTCGCCGAGATACCAAGCGTATGAGGGCGTTGTCCAGATGACGGTCGGCTGAAACTCTTTCAAGATAAACAGCAGTCGCTCAGACGGTACTGTGCCAGCCCAGATACACAAAGCTCCGAGATTTTGCGCTCCGATGACATCAGGCCCGCCGACAAACAGCGTAAAATTTAGTGCATGAACGTATCTGTCGGTATTTCTCATACCAACTTGATAAAACAGCCTTGATTCAACATCTTGCCACTCGTCAAAATCTTGTTTTGTAAAGGGGCTCAAAGTCGGCACGCCCGTAGAACCGCTTGAAGCCGACACATACACCACTTCGCTCTCGCTCACAGCGCACATCTCTCCAAGAAAACTGCCCACGCCCTGCGTATCACGCTCTGTCTGCTTGGTCACAAACGGAAATTTTGCCAAATCTCCAAGCGTGCGTATATCGCTTGGTTTCACTCCCGCCTCGTCAAAAGAGCGTTTGTAATAGGGCGAATTTTCATAAGAAAAAGCGACTATCTCTTTCAAACTCTCCAACTGCAAAGCTTCCAACTCCAAGCGTGGAAGCGTTTCTATCTTTTCGTCCCAATATTTTTTCTCGCCCATAATAGCCCCTTTCATCTCCAATGTCGTTCTATATATTTCCACTTGTCATCACGTGATTTTGTTATCAACGCAATCTCCTCGCTGCCCAGATGGCGAAAACGCCCCTGTTTTTTGATGTACTCTTCCAATTTGTCAAAAGACTTTGGCTCTACATTGACTTTAAATTCGCCCTCTTCATATTCGGCAAGTACCCAAAGCCCGCAATCCACGATATCCCGAGCCACATCTATCGTTTCATCATCTTTGATGCCCCAGCCGATAGTACAAGGAGCGATGACGTGTATGTATTTCGTCCCTTTTATCTGTGAAGCTTTTTGCACCTTTCGCATAAAATCATTTAAGTAGCCGACACTCGCCGTAGCGGCGTAGGCGATACCGTGAGCAGCGACTATCTCAAACATATTTTTCTTTGGGCGTATATTGCCCTGTATGTTTTTGCCGGCGGGCGTCGTGGTGGTCTTTGAGCCAAAAGGCGTGAGTGAGCTTTTTTGCACGCCTGTGTTCATATAGGCTTCATTGTCATAACAGATATAGATGATGTCCTCATCTCTGTCTATAGCGCCCGAGAGAGCTTGAATGCCTATATCTGCCGTGCCGCCGTCGCCCGCAAAACCAACAGCGTGAAAATCCTTAACACCTTTAGCCCGAAGTCCTGCCCGCACACCCGTAAGCATAGAAGCTGTACCGGCGAAAGTGGAGATGATAGCGTTGTTGCTAAAGCAAAGCTGAGGGAAATTGAACCCCACAGCCGACATACAACCAGCAGGCAAGACAGCTATAGAGCGTTCGCCAAGTACTTTGAGAGCTATGCGCACAGCCAAACTTCCGCCGCACCCCGCACACGCTTTATGTCCGTAAAAAAACTCATTTTCGCTGATAGTTTTGGCGTTTACTTTTACACTCATACCTCACCCTCCTCAAGAGCTAAAAAACTAATCTGCGATTTGCCCTCTTGCAGCTTGCCAAAGATAGCTTTTATATCATCTTTTGATATGTCTTTGCCTCCAAGTCCTCCGATAAAGTTTGAAGAGATAGCGTTGATGTTGGCTTTTTTCAAGCACGAGTTTACATTTGTATAAACAGTGCCTTCATTGCCAAAAGAGATATCTTTCTCAAGTACGGCGAGCGCTTTGGCGTTTTTCACGGCATGTGCTATCTCGTCATTTGGGAAAGGGCGCATATATCTTATACGAATAACACCGACTTTTTGACCAAGAGCACGTAGTTCATCGGCGACGTTGAAACAGACCCCGGCGATACTTCCAAGCGTTATCAGGATATAGTCCGCATCATCGCAAAAACAGGTTTCAATAAGCCCCGTGTATTTTCTTTGAAATATATCGGCAAAGCGTGCCTCAGCCTCCAAAATAACCTCTTTAGCCCTCAAAATACCAAGATGTTCTTTGTATTTAAACGCTGCGTTATGTTCGGGGCCGGCTGAGAAAGCGAGATTTTTCGGGTACGCAAAGTCCATCTTGTTTGCTGTTTGAAACGGCGGCAAAAACTCATCAACCTGCTCTACGTGCGGTATATCCACCACTTCATACGTATGTGTCAAGTGAAATCCGTCAAGATTTACCATAAAAGGAGTTGATACTTTTGGATTTTCGGCGATATAGTAACTTAGTATCGCCAAGTCCAAACTCTCCTGTGCGTCTTTGGCGTAAGCTTGTATCCAACCGCTGTCAAGCAGAGCGAGCGAATCTCTCTGGTCGCCATATATATTCCAAGGCAGGGCGGTTGAGCGGTTGGCATTCATCATCACGATAGGAAAACGCCCACCCGAAGCGTACACCAAACACTCTGCCATATATAAAAGCCCCTGCGATGATGTAGCCGTAAATGTCCTCGCCCCAACTGCACTCGCTCCTATCGCACAAGAAAGCGCCGAATGTTCAGACTCAACGTGGATAAACTCGGACTTCAAAGAGCCCTCCTCTACCATACTTGAGAGCATTTCAACGACAATAGTCTGCGGCGTGATAGGATAAGCCGATATGACTTCAGGAGCGCACAAACGAACACCATGCGCGAACGCCTCATTTCCAGATAAAAACGCTCTGCTCATCGTATCTCAGCCTCCATCGTAATGGCTTGGGCTTTGGAGCATATCTTTTTGCATATGCCGCACCCTTTACAGAAATCATAATCAACGCTGACAACTTTGCCGCTTTTGTATATAACTCCGTCGGGACAGTACAGATAACACTGCAAACAGCCTGTACATTTACTATCGTCTATCACGGGTCTTTTGCTCCTGTAAAGCGAATTTTTGCTCACTAAAAATCCCGCTTCATAAGCAGTATTGTCAGGATAATCACTAAGCGCTAAATTGCTTTTAAATTCTC
>JAITNC010000226.1 GCA_031290675.1 Campylobacteraceae bacterium
TTTTGGGGCTTGAGAGCAAGAGTAGTTTTATATTTTATTTTGGCGTGGCGCTTGTGCTGTTTTATCTCGTGCGTGGGGCGTATTCGCTCATTTATACCTACTTTTTAAATAAATTTGCCTTTAGAAATTTCGCCTATTTTGCAAATAAATTATTTCAAAATTATCTAAATATGTCCTATAAAGACATCATCAAATACAACTCCTCGTCCATTATCAAGACCGTATCTTCCGAAACGCTCAATCTCAGCTTTTTGATACAAAATATACTGCTTATGTTTTCGGAGGCTTTTACGGTTCTGCTTTTTTACCTGCTTTTGTTGTATGTGAGGTTGAAAATGACACTCGCTTTGACCCTCATCATGGGCGTGAGTATATTTGTTATTTTGAAGATAATCAGTAAAATCAACAGCATTCAAGGGCAAAAACGCAGCAGTTCGCAAGAGGGTTTTTTGAAGCTCATCAACGCCTCTTTTGGCAATTTTAAGATACTAAAGTTAAAGGGCAACGAGCAAGAGACGCTGAGTAACTTTGCTCATATGAGCGGTGATTTTGCGAAGTCGTATACTATCTCATATACGGTCTCTTTCGCGCCACGATATATATTGGAGTCTGTGGGGTTTTCGGTTTTGCTCGCGGCTATTTTGTATGTGCTTGTGAAGTATGACAATCCCGACCTGGTGATACCTGTGATATCTTTGTATGCGCTGGCTCTTTACAGAATGCTGCCCGGCATCTCAAGAATGCTCGCAAGTTACAACCAAATAATATTTTTCAAAAAAGCGCTTGATATCATACATAAAGACCTGAGTTTCAAGACGCAAGAAGAGGGCGATGAGAAGGTGGTTTTTAATGCTCTCGTGGAGTTGAAAAATGTCAGTTTTGCTTACAACCACAAAAATCAAGTCATCAACAACACCTCTTTGAAAATCCAAAAAGGCGAAAAGATAGCATTTGTCGGAGCGAGCGGCAGAGGCAAATCTACGCTTGTGGATTTGATCATCGGTATGCACTATCCGCAAAGCGGCGAGATTTTGGTGGACGATGTGCCGCTTACTTCTAGCAATATACGCTCGTGGAGGGCGAAGATAGGCTACATACCGCAAGATGTATATCTGTTTGACGGGACTGTCGGAGAAAATGTGGCATTTGGCTTGGAGTTTGACAGAGAAAAAGTGATAAGAGCTTTGCAGATAGCAAATATATGGGATTTTTTAAGCGACAAAGAAGGGCTCGACACGGTGGTCGGAGAGCGTGGCGTGCAGCTGAGCGGCGGACAAAAACAGCGAATAGCCATAGCCAGAGCTTTGTGCGGCGAACCCGAGATATTGGTGCTTGACGAGGCTACATCAGCTTTAGATAATGAAACTGAAGCTAAAATAATGGAAGAGATATACGCTATCTCGAAAGACAAAACGCTTATAATTATCGCACACAGACTAAGCACAGTGGAAAAGTGCGATAGAAGGATAAAGTTATGAGAGATATAACAGAGCAAGCTGTTATGTCAAAATGTTACAAATTTTCAAAAAATTAGGAGATACTTATGAGTGAAAATACCGAAGTTGCTGCTACGAAAATCAGCCTGTCAGTGAGAATGAAAAAAGTTGGATTAGATTTTTTAACTTGGCTGCGAAGAAGTAAATATCTAAAACCCGTGGCTGAGTTTTTGGCAAAAACTTATCATAAAATCTTTTTAAGAAAATTTATCAAAAAATGGCTCGTAAAAACACCCAATGGCTCATATTTTGATTTCAACGGAGCTAAATTGCCTGACATTTCAAATAATTGGAAAAATATCAAAACATTATCCATGGTTTTTGAAGATACTTTTTTTATACCTTGTTGTTATGATGACAATCATGATAAAACTATCGTTGAAGAGGTAGATAAGTTCGTAAGAGAAGGTCCATATGGCTATACAGATGGAAAATTTGATGTCACAGTGAAATCTGGCGATGTGGTGATAGATATAGGAGCATGGATAGGCGACTTCAGCGCATATGCTGCTTCCAAGGGGGCGACCGCTTACGCATTTGAGCCTGTACAGGAGAATTATCAGTTGCTAAGTGAAACTGCAGAATTAAATAATAAAAAAATATATCCCATACAAAAAGGCTTAAGCAGCAGTGAAGGTGAAGTGTTGATGTACGTTGATGGCGGTTCAAGCTCTATTCTTGCAGAGAGAAGTAGCAATAATGCAGAAAGAGAAACAATAATAATCACTACATTGGATAAAATTGTCAAAGAGTTTGACATAAAACGTATAGATTTTATCAAGGCTGACATAGAAGGAGCTGAGCGTGATATGTTGAGAGGAGCGGTGTGGACATTGAAACATTTTGCACCCAAACTTGCTATTTGTACATATCATTTACCAGATGACCCACAAGTGTTGGAGCAGATTATCAAAGAGGCAAATCCGGATTATACAGTGAAACATACAAGACATAAACTATTTGCGATGGTTGTAAAATAAAATATACTATATAAAAAGGTTAGAGCATGAAAGTTGTGATATTGGCAGGCGGATACGGCACTCGCATAGCGGAAGAGACAGATATCAAGCCAAAACCTATGGTTGAGATAGGCGGCAAGCCGATATTGTGGCATATTATGAAGATATATTCGCATTACGGGTTTAACGATTTTGTGATTTTGCTCGGCTATAAGGG
>JAITNC010000233.1 GCA_031290675.1 Campylobacteraceae bacterium
TAATTGGGGGGAATTAAAATAAGGTATCGCATCTTTTACAATTTTTAGCTTGTTCTTTCGCACGCTAACTTCGTTGCAATTTCGCCGCGCTCGCTCACGTACCTCAAGTACGCACCGCTCACGGGCTTCATTTGCGCCTCGTTAGCGTGCGAAATTACTACGCTAAAATTTTGTAAATTTGATATGGCTCAAACCCTCCTCCGTCATTGCGAGCCGCAGGCGTGGCAATCCAGTATTTTGTCATGCTGAGGCGTAGCCGTGAGCATCTGTGTTTATTTGTATTTTGACGAATAGCTGAGATTGTTACGTCGCTTCGCTCCTCACAATGACAAAAGGGGCAAGTTTACAAAATTTTAGCGCTAGTTTTTTGCCGGGTAACGAGGCGCAAATGAAGCCCACAAGACAAAACCACCCCGCCCTACGCTCCCCCCCCTCCGCAGGAGGGGAATTAATACCAAATTTATGTTTATATGGCACAGCTATTTTGTGCCAAGATGAGGCATGGAGTAGAGCCGAATAATACGAACTGGTATAGACGCAAGCTGGCGAACGAGTAACGAAGTTATTGGCACACAAAGGGCGTTTGTGGCGCAAAAAAGGCAAAATGCTGGATTGCCACGCCTGATTACAGGCTCGCAATGACGGTATGGGGGGGGGTTGGGCACAAAAAGCGAAAGTTAAAATATGCAAAAGATGAGAAAGTCAAATTTACAAAATTTTAGCGATGTAATTTCGCACGATAATGAGGCGCAAATGAAGCCCGCGAGCGGTGCGTACATATAGTACGTGAGCGAGTGCGGCGAAATTGCAACGAAATTAGCGTGTGAAAGAACAAGCTAAAAATTGTAAAAGACTAAAATAACCCTTATATCCAAAACTTTTTCAACACCTCATCAGAAATATCTATCAGCCCTCTTTTACGCAGACTATCCAACACATTTTTGTCGCAGTTTACGACATTTGGCCATTCACGCTCGTAGCAGTCCATCTTGCCTTTTACCGTAGCGTCAAGTCCGAAAAACTCATCTTCCAAGAAAAGGTCGCGTTTGGCGTCTATATTGTTCGTAACTTTCCAGATGAGCATATAGAGATTTTCTATATCGTCTACATTTGCGTCCACAAAAACAAGCAGTTTCGTGTGCTTTCTGATAGGTCTGAGCATTTTAAATACTTCTTTAACAAGACGCTCTTTTTTGATAGCTATAAATGTTATTGGGGTTTTTGTGTCGGTCGCAAACTGTCGCACAGCTTTTATCTCAGAGCAGATAGATGAGGCTTGGTCTAACAGCTTTTCATTTGTTATTATCTCTTTGAGCTCAGCGTCTATCTCCTCGCCCGTGCAGTCAATGCCGAGTTTGCCGCCATAACACGCATTTGGCGAAGCGTGGTCAAGAGCATCGCAGATACCCTCGCTGATGACGATATTTTCCTTACTTATCCTGTTTAAAATAAATCGTGAGATACTCTCATAATCTTGCAGCTTTGGAGCGTCGTGGTTCACAAAAATAGCGTGTTTTACGAAGCTCATCTGCCCCACGCCCCAAAAAGCGTGCATAAACTGCTTGGCGTGTCCAAAGTATCTTGTCTTCATCTTGGCCATGATAAGGTTGTGGAACACTCCATTTTCAGGCATATCGTAGTCTATAAGCTCGGGGGTTGTGGTCTTTAAAAGCGGTAAAAATATCTTGCCCGTCGCTTGCCCCATATATTTATCCTCTATAGGAGGCTTGCCCACAACGGTAGCGTGGTATACAGGCTCAAGTTTGCTTGTTATGCACGTGACCTCCATCACAGGGTACGGCTCTTGCGGAGTATAGTATCCAGTATGGTCGCCAAAAGGCCCTTCAGGTGCGAAATCCTGCGGGTCTATCCACCCTTCCAAAACAAAATCAACATCATCGGGAATGTATATAGGATTTGTCAAAGACTTCACAAGTTTGGCTTTTTTGCCCCGTATAAATCCGTAAAGCAGCAGCTCAAAAAACCCGTAAGGCATCGGCGCTTGACCGCACCAGATATATAAAGGGTCGCCGCCTATCGCTATGGATATGGGCATTTTTTGCCCCGCTTTTTGATATTCGTGGAAAAAGTGCATACCATCTTTATGTATCTGCCAATGCACGCCTAGATGGTTTTTGTCGTGTACCTGCATTCTGTACATACCGAGATTTTGCAAGCTGCCGTCAAGGCTTTGGGTATAAACCTGCCCCATAGTGATAAATGCGCCGCTATCGCCGCTCCAAGTCGTCAAAATCGGAAGATTGAAAAGATTGACCTTGTCGCCTTGCTTGATGAACTCTTGGCACAACCCTTTTGAGCTCACTCTTTTTGGAGGCATGTGCGTAAACGAGAGGAGTTTCGTAACAAACTCCGTTTTGCCTTTGAGTCCGGCTTCAATGCGCAATTTTGTTATCTCTTCTATTTGGCGTGAAATCTCTTCGGGCTCTTTGCCAAATATAAGCCTAAGCGCGTCTTTTGAGCCAAAAATATTCATCAATACAGGTATGTGGAACTCTTTTCCAAGTCTTTTGCTGACAGGCTTTAAAAAAAGTAACGCTTTAGAGTCCGTCTTTTTTATCTCCAAAAAAGCTATATGAGGAATCTCCAAGTCAATATCAACGCTCTCCTCTATAACCCTCAAAAGATTATGCTTTTTTAAAAGCCCAACAATATCTTCCAAAAATTCTCCTTAGTTAAAAATAGTATCTAAAGCCATCTTTTCGGCTCGCTTTAAAACCTCTTTAGCTCCTTTTTGTATCATCATATCGGCAAGTTTTTTGCCTATCTCTTTATACTCTTTTTTATCTACGCTTATCTCTTCACGCAAAAGAGAGCCACCATCGGGCAGACCAACCACCGCTTTTATCTCTATAATGTCGCCCTTTAAGCGTGCGTTTACGCCTATCGGGACTTGGCAGCCGCCTTCAAGCTTCTCTACAAAATCTCTCTCAACTTTTGTTTCTATGATAGAGCTTTCATCGTTCAAAAACTCTACAAGCTCTGCTATGTCGGCTTTGTCTATTATCTCTATCCCCAACGCCGCCTGCCCCATAGCGGGTATCATAAAGTCAGTGGAGAACGGATAAAAGTATTGTACCTCATTTTGAAGTTCAAGCCTCTTAATGCCCGCCACAGCCAAAATGATAGCGTCATATTCGCCTCTTTTGAGCTTTTCAATGCGTGTGTTTACATTGCCTCTTAAGTTTTTTATACTCAAGTCCGGGCGTGCAGATAAAAGCTGCATACGCCGCCTTAGACTCGTAGTGCCGACAACCGCGCCTTTTGGGAGAGCGTCCAAGTTGTCATATTTTTGTGAGAGCATAGCATCTCTCGCATCTTCTCTTTTTGTGATAACGCCAAGTCTTAAACCCTGCGGAAACGCCACAGGAACGTCTTTGAGGCTATGTACGGCTATATGCGCCCTGCCCTCAAGCATAGCGTCTTCAAGCTCTTTCGTAAAAAGCCCTTTGCCGCCTATCTTCGCCAATGGCGTATCAAGCACTTTGTCGCCTTTGGTCTTCATAATATTTAGCTTCACGCTCAAGCCCTCATAACGCTCCTCAAGCTTCGCTTTTATGTACTCTGACTGCCAAAGCGCAAGACGGCTGCCTCTCGTGGCTATTATCAACTCTCTCATTTATCACCTTTTTTGATATTGTCGTCCCAATCTTTCAAAAGCTCATTTTTCAGGCTCTTGACTCCTTTTATCATCGTAAAATCCTTAACTATAGCGACGCCATCTGAAAAAATAACCTCTTTTATGTTAATATCTCTCGCACGTGCTTTCATATCAAGCGTTATAAAATAAGCCGCCCAACCGCTCGGATACTCTATCTCCCGCACAGAGTGAAGCGTTACTTTATCAAGAGTATATGACTTATCGTTTGATAAAGAGCTTTTAAAAAATGTAAAAATCTCATTTTCGCTTAAAATTTCAGAAGCAAATAAAAGAGAGCCGCT
>JAITNC010000077.1 GCA_031290675.1 Campylobacteraceae bacterium
CCAAAGCGGCGAGCGTATGGACGAAAACATCCTCGCGCGCGATGAAATCCATAATGTCAATGTGCTGACCGTTATTGCCAACGAAAGCTACGACAGTTTTGCCAAGGGACTTCAAAGCGAGATTGCCGAGGCAGTTGCCGACCGTCCGCGCAAGGTCGAGGCGAAGCTGTTCGCAGAGAAGTTTGGCGAGGACACCGCCACAGCGATTCACGAGAGCCTTATTGAGAACGGCTATGTAAAGCGCGGCGAACTCACCGAGAAATACTACGAGGACAAAAAGAACGGAATTCTTGAAATTCCGGATGAAGTTGCAGACCGCGTCGCAGAGGTTATCGCTGTGCTTGACTCCGTCTACGACCCGAATGCCAATAAGCCGGAGAACGCCCGCAAGAACAATGTGGAGGTCACACTTGACAGGTCGAAACTGGACAGCAAAGCTTTCCGCGAACTGTGGTCGCGTATCAACGGCAGGAGTTACTACATTGTGGGCTTTGACGAGGACGAGTTGGTCGGCAAGGTCGTGGCGGAACTGAACAAGCGGCTGCGTGTGTCAAAAATATATTTCAAGGTCGAAAAAGGCGAACAGGCGAAAACGATTGAATCAAAAGAACAATTGCAGGCGGGCGAGGCGTTTGTCCGTGCCAATATACTCCGCGAGGAAGTCGCTCCTTATGCGGCGATGAAAGCAAGTAATTCTGTTCGCTATGACCTTGTTGGTAAAATCGTGGCTGAAACAGGATTGACCCGTAAAGCTGTAACGGCGATTTTAGTCGGCATCGAAAGAGCCATATTCGACCAGTTCGGCGATAACCCCGAAGAGTTCATTATCCGCTCTGCCAACATAATTAACGAGCAGAAAGCCACCGCAATTATTGAGCATATCACCTACGATAAGCTGACAGAGGTTTTCTCCACCGACATATTCACGGAGCCGGATTTGAAAAAAGGAGCCTTGGGCGTAAACGCCATGCAAGCCAACCGTCATCTGTACGATTACGTTATTTACGACTCCGCCAATGAGCGGGACTTTGCCTCCGAACTGGAATCGCATAGCGGTGAAGTTGAGGTTTATGTTAAGCTACCGAGAGGTTTCTATATCAACACCCCCGTCGGCAAGTACAACCCGGACTGGGCGATAGCGTTCCATGAGGGCAAGGTGAAACACGTCTACTTCGTCGCCGAAACCAAAGGTGATATGTCCTCAATGGAGCTTCGTGAAATTGAAAAGGCGAAAGCCCACTGCGCCAGAGAGCATTTCCGTGCCATCAGCGGTGAAAATGTGAAGTATGACGTCGTTGACAGCTATGACAAGCTCTGGGAACTGGTGCAAGGATAGGCTTTGTGGAGGAGGAACTGTTTAGGGATAAAACCGAGCAATCCAAAACGCTGAAAAGGGAGTTTGACACTTAATCGAAAGTGAAAATCAAGGAAGCCGTTCATTGTCATGCAGAGTGAGCGAAGCGAACAAAGTATCTATATTTTTGTATTTTGGCATAGAGCTGAGATTCTTTCGCTTCGTTCACGAATAACAATGGGAGGGCTTCGCTCTCTATCAATGGCGCAAAGAGGCTTTAACGAACTCAAGCGTGGAGCGGACGAGCTAAAAATTGCAAAAACCTATATATCACAACAAACTTCTCTAAGTGCTATTTGGATACAATAATTTTTTTGATATTTTGGAGAGCAAATGAGTCAATACGTTTTAAAGATTGATTGTCAAGATGAGAAGGGTTTGATATATAGGGTTGCGGACGCAGTGTTCAAATACAAGCTCAACATCATCAAAAACGATGAGTTCGTGGACAGAGAACACAGTAAGTTTTTTATGCGCGCGGAGCTTAGCGGCGAGATAAACACAAAAGAGTTTTTAGGCACGCTTGAAGCCATGCTGCCCTCCGGAGCGAACATATACATAGCTTCCAAAGCCAAGAAAAACATAGTCCTGATGGGCACAAAAGAGTCGCACGTGCTTGGCGATATACTGCTCAAGCATTATAGAAACGAGCTAAACGCCAATATTTTGGCTGTTGTGTCAAATTATGATGAGTTGAAGCCTTTGGCGGACAAGTTTGACATACCGTTTTTCCATATATCGCACGATGATATCACGCGCGAGGAGCACGAAAACAAGATACTCGCACTCTTAGAAACACTAAAGCCTGATTTTATAGTTTTGGCGAAATATATGCGTATACTCTCGTCCGGTTTTGTGAAAAATTATCAAGGGCGTGTTTTGAACATTCACCATTCGTTTTTACCCGCTTTTATCGGCGCAAACCCTTATAAACAAGCGTATGAGAGAGGCGTGAAAATCATCGGCGCTACGGCGCATTTTGTAAATGACAATCTCGACGAAGGCCCCATCATAGCGCAAGATGTCATCACTGTAAATCACGAGTTTGACTGGAAAGAGATGCAGCGAGCGGGGCGAAATGTAGAAAAAGTGGTTCTCTCCACAGCGCTTGATTTGGTGCTTGAGGATAGAATCTTTGTGTACAAAAATAAGACAGTTATATTTTGATGTTTAACGTAGTTTTGGTTCACCCGCAAATCCCGCAAAACACGGGCAGTATAGGCAGACTTTGCGTCAATACAAACTGCAAGCTTCACTTGGTCAAACCTATGCTTTTTGAGATAAGCGACAAGATGGTCAAGCGGGCAGGGCTTGATTATTGGAAGCTTTTGGATTTGGAAGTTTGGGAGAGTTTGGAGCAGTTTATGGAGGCGCACGGGGGAAATTTGGAGCGTTTTTTCTTTGCGACGACAAAGAGCGATAAGCCCTACTTTGAGGCTAAGTACGAGAAGGGGGATTATCTGTTTTTTGGCGGCGAATCCACAGGGCTTCCGATGGAACTTATGCGCAAAAAGTGGGAAAACGCCGTAACTATCCCGATGGGCAAAAACGGCAGGAGCTTGAACCAATCAGTCGCCGTGGGGATAGTCTTGTATGACGCTATAAGACAAAATTTTAAGGAGTTTTAGATGGGCATAGTTAAAGGAAAATGGGCTCTTGTAACGGGAGCGAGTGCCGGAATAGGCGAAGCAGTAGCGAGGGAGTTAGCTCTTAAGGGGTGCAATCTCATCTTGACAGCCAGAAGAGAAGAGAAGCTGAAAAAATTGGCACACGAGCTTGAGAGTAAAGTACAGGTGCGTGTATACCAGAGCGATGTGCGCTCAAACGATAGCGTGCAGCTTTTGCTCTCACACGTTAGGTGCGAGAAAATAACTCCTGATTTTTTGATAAATAACGCAGGGCTGGCTATGGGCTTGGAGCCTGTGCAGGAGGGGTTTATCTACAAATGGGAAGCCATGATAGACACAAACCTCAAAGGCCTTTTGTACGTTACGAGGGCGTTTTTGCCGCTTATGATAGAAAAAGGCGAGGGGCACGTGATAAATATAGGCTCAACGGCGGGCTGGCAGACGTATCCGGGCGGAAATGTATATAACGCCACAAAATTCGGCGTCAGGGCGCTTAGCGACGCTATGAGTTTAGACCTTGTGGACACGGACATCAAAGTTTCGTGTGTGGCTCCGGGCAACTGCGAAACAGACTTCTCGCTCGTGCGTTTTGAGGGGGATAAAGAGAGGGCGGACAAAGTCTACTCAAAATACAAAACACTTGAGGCAAAGGACGTGGCAGACGCTATTTGCTATATATTGAACACCCCTTCACACGTCAATATCCCATACCTTCGCATCATGCCTAAAGCGCAAAGAAATATCTACATCTCAAGAGCGAGCGCAAAATAAAAACAGATATTTTAGTGATAGGTGCGGGCGCGTCCGCGATGATGTTTGGCGCATATGTCAAAAAAAGCGTTGTGTTTGTAGACGCCAACCCGCATATATGCGCCAAAGTCAAGATATCGGGCGGGGGCAAATGCAACCTCACAAACGAAAACGTCAGCGCGAAAAACTATCTTGGCGACGAGGCTTTTATAAGCAAATCGCTTGAGCGGTACAGCAATGCCGAAACATTGGAGTTTTTCGCCAAACATGGCGTAGTTCCGAGTGTGAAAAAAGATGGGCAGTATTTTTGCAAAAGCTCCTCTGAAGTTTTGGGGGCGTTGTACAGGGCTTCCTCTCACCACACATTTTTGCTCAACCAAAAAGTCAAAAATGTTACTTTTGAAAATGGCGAATTTATAACCGAGCTTGATGGTGAGCGTGTGAGTTCAAAAAAGCTTGTCGTAGCGAGCGGCGGGGTCAGTTACCAGAGCCTGAACGCAAGCGATATAGGCTACAAGATAGCGAGTAGTTTTGGTCATGAGATAAAGCCCCCAACTCCCGCACTTGTGGGTCTTACGCTGCAAAAAGAGCAGTTTTGGATAAAAGAGCTTAGCGGCGTTTCTGTGAGCGCAAAGATAAAATACAGAGATTTTTTATATGAGGGCGACTTGCTTTTCTCGCACAAAGGTATCAGCGGGCCTGTCGTACTCAACGCCTCTTTGAGGTGGGAGAAGGGCGGCATTGCTATTGATTTTTTGCCGACATTTACCTTTAAAAATACAATCTGGCAAGACAAAAAACAACCCACAACGCTGCTGCCTCTACCCAAAAGCTTCACAAAAGCCTTTTTAAACTCGGTGGGACTTGCCGATAAGCCCTTCAAATCTTACCTATCGGACGAGCGGGAGAAAATCATCTCGCTGAAAAATTATACAATGTCCCCAGCCGGAACTTTTGGTTTTTCAAGGGCGGAGATTACAAAAGGCGGCGTAAAATCGGACGATATAACGCCTGTAACTTTTGAGAGCGAAAGGCGGCGAGGGTTGTATTTCATCGGCGAAGTTTTGGACGTGAGCGGCGAACTTGGCGGGTACAACTTGCAGTGGGCGTTCAGTTCAGGAGCAAATGCAGCTAAAAATTTTTGAAAAATGGCTTAAATTATGATAAAATAGCGAAGAGGTTAATGCAAAAAAGGAGATTGAGGGAAATGAGGAGATTATTTTTATCGGTTGTGTTGTTTTTTGGCTTTGAAAGCAGCGTGTTTGCGGACTCGCCGCTGACATCTACACAGATTAGCTCTGCTTACAAAAATGTACCTGTTGTTTCCGATATGTTAGAAGAGCTTACGTTGAGTAACGATTTTATGGATTTTTTGATTGACCCAAAAGTCCCTATAGACGTAAAAATCGCTATTATTCACGCTCTTGGTTGGGAAAATATGGAACCCAGATCAACCGTAGAGACATTTTTTAAGTACATCAACGCAGACAACAAATATATAAATTTTGACGATTTTATAGATAAAGCGAGCGGAGATTTGCTCATTTGTATGGCTTATTTGAAGGCGCTGGATAACTATTTTGAAGTTGATGAAGCTATCAAG
>JAITNC010000088.1 GCA_031290675.1 Campylobacteraceae bacterium
TAGACACGGGAATGCACAGAAACGGCGTAAAAATAGACGAACTTGAGGCCGCTTGTGAACTTATAACCAAAAACGGCTTATCGCTTCACAGCCTCTTTACGCACTTTAATTCAGCCGACGAGATAAGCGGCGACTTTTTTTACCAAAAGCGAAATTTTGATGATGTAAAGTCAAGGTTTGGAGAGCTTGCTAGGAGATACTCGCTGCCAAAAGTGCGCTTTCACTCGTGCAATTCGGCGGGGCTTTTGAGGTGCGGCAAATTTGACGAGGATTTCGCCAGAGTGGGCATAGCGATGTACGGCTACTGCGACCTGCCGGCGGCTTTTGGCGATTTTGCGCTTAGACCTGTACTTGAGCTTTTCGCCGAGCGCATAAGCACACGAGAGCTTGAAAAAGGGCAAAGAGTGGGCTACGGCGGGGCATTTACGGCTGAGCAAAGTATGGTTTCATCTTTGTACGACACGGGGTATTCGGACGGACTTTTCAGATACGACGGCAAAGGCGGTTTGCGCACTACAGACGGCTCTTTGATGCTGGGGCGTGTGTCTATGGACTCGCTCAGCATCAACAGCGACAAAGATGAGATATCTATCTTTAACGACGTGAGGGGCTGGGCGAAACATTTTAACACGATAAGTTATGATGTTTTGGTCAAGTTAAATCCTAAAATAGAGAGAGTGTTTATCTAAATATCTTCTCTTTTGCAATTTTTAGCTCGCTCGCTACCCTTCATCCGTCATTGCGAGTGAGTTTGCGGGCGTGGCAATCCATAATAACAATGGCACAAAATAGACATTATGTAAAGCAAAAAGACAAAATACTGGATTATTATACGGGACTAGATCAACAAGAACAAAAGATGGATTGCCACGCTTGGGTACAAGCTCGCAATGACGGAGAGAGTGGGAACGCAAACAAAACACAGATGCTCACGGCTTTGGCAGAGCCATAATCCCCCCTTCGGTCATTGCGAGGAGCGTAGCGACGTAACAATCTCGGCTCTCCACCACTCCCGTCATTGCGAGGAGCGTAGCGACGTGGCAATCCATCTTTTTTGCTTCTTTATTTCATTTCTTTGACTTATTCTCTTTTTTGAGTATTACGCCAAATTTTGTGCAATTTTCAAAGTTATCCTCAAAAAATTCTTCTCATTATCATGATTTATCACGCTCGTCATATTTGCTTTTGCCAATAAAAAAACGTCATTTTTTTGGCAGTTATTAAATTATCATTTACATTGTTTTTTAAATTATCACTTAAAAGATATAACCTATTTGTGGGCATAACCACTACATTAAAACTATTTTTTGAATTAAAATATTAATATTTTCTTAATGTATTAAGCACTACAATACATATGTGTTCACCATAATTGTTTCGTCAAAAAGCGGTTCTTCTGAACAGTTATTTGTAGGTTTTAATTTTTTATAGGGGGCAATGTATGAATAAATACATTAAGTTATTGATACCGATTTTGGTCAGTATCATTGTTTATTTCATTGGTCGTGCTACCATTGATTTTTCAAATGTGCTTGTTGCTGACGGTGTGCCGCAACTGACACTCAATATCTGGCTATACTTTAGCATTTTTATTGGTGTCATCGTTGGTCTTATTCTTGAGCCTGTTCCGCCTGCACTGGTCGGTTTTATCGGCATTGTTGTAGCTGTATTTTTCAAAGTCGGCCCCGCCAAATCAGGCGACCCGACAGCAGTCATAGAAAGCGGCGCAGCTGTCAATTGGGGCTTGACAGGTTTCGCGAACAGCACCGTTTGGCTCATTTTCGCGGCTTTCGCTATCGGACTTGGATATCAGCAGAGCGGACTTGGAAAAAGACTGGCTTTGGCGTTGGTCAAAAAGCTCGGCAAATCCACGCTGGGTCTTGGATACGCGATAGCTTTGACAGACGGCATACTCGCCCCATTTATCCCGAGCAACACAGCAAGAAGCGGCGGCGTTGTTTATCCTATTGTCAGTTCAATTCCTCCAATGTTTGAGAGTTATCCCGATAAAAACCCACGCAAAATAGGCGGATACATCATGTGGGTGGCTCTTGCTATCACGAGTGTAACGAGCTCTATGTTCTTGACGGGTCTTGCCCCGAACCTGCTCGCTATAGAAACGGCATCAAAAGCTGGCGTTGAGACTGTTACGTGGCTCAACTGGTTTATAGCTTTTTTGCCTGCTGGTATTATATTGTTTTTAGCTACACCGCTTTTGGCGTATATCGTTTATCCGCCTGAAGTCAAAGGCTCTCCTGAGATTATCAATTGGGCACAGGAAGAGTACGCCAAACTCGGCAATATATCAGCAAAAGAGATATATATGATAATCATATCCGTGTTCGCTCTTGTGTTTTGGATACTCTCATCTGTTAGCGCTGTCAAAGGCAGCCTCATTGAGCTAAACGGCACAACCACAGCACTTATAGTTATCGTCTTGATGCTTGCCACTAAAATCATCTCATGGAACGACTTCTTGAGCAACAAACCCGCTTGGAATGTCTTGACGTGGTTTGGTACTTTGGTCGCTTTGGCGAGCGGTTTGAAAAATGTAGGCTTCTTGGATTGGTTGTCAAATATCCTGAAAGATTATTTGGTAAACTTTACACCATTGGAAGCGACTATAGGACTTGTGTTGGCGTTTTATCTATTGCACTACTTTTTTGCCTCAACAACAGCGCACGTTACCGCTTTGTTGGCGTTGTTCATCATCATAGCGCAAACAGTGCCAAATGTTGATGTATATCTCGTTACCATTTTGTTGATGCTCTCTCTTGGTATCATGGGCGTCATCAGTCCATACGGAACAGGACCTTCGCCTATCTACTACGGAACCGGCTACATCAAAGGACCTGAGTTTTGGAAGCTTGCGACGATATTTGGATTATTCTACCTAATCGTCTTTTTGGTTGTAGAAATTCCTTGGGTA
>JAITNC010000108.1 GCA_031290675.1 Campylobacteraceae bacterium
AATGCTGTAGAGTATAAGCTCAACAGCGACATCTTTGACAGCGCGATAGGCTTCACGCTAGATAGCAATGCACATCATCTCTACCTTGAGGGAATATACCAAATCGGAAATGAGTTTGATAACATCAAAGCAAATGTAGGGTATAGGTATAGTTTTTAAAGTTGTAATTCCCCTCCTGCGGAGGGGGGGGAGCGTAGGGCGGGGTGGTTTCTTACGGAGATTTTACGGCAGGGCGAGCCTTTGTAAAATCTCCGTAAAAGACAAATTACTTAAGCTTATTAAGCTTTTGGCTCAGTATCTCCATACCCACACTCGCCTTCTCTTTTATAATTTCCACTCTTGGCAAATGCGCCTCAACGCTGTTCGGGTCTATCAAAAACACCTCAGCGGAGTTTCTTGCGTAATTTATAAGCGAAGCAGCTGGGTAGACTTGCATGGAAGTGCCGATAATAACGACTACGTCGGCTTTTGAAACCACTTGGGCGGCGTGTTCTATCAAAGGCACTGCCTCGCCAAACCAGACGATAAAAGGGCGAAGTCGTGAACCATCACTAGCCTTTGCGCCCACATCTACGGGCTTTGTGCCTATGTCTATCACTTCCGTTTTGCTCTCATTGCAAACTTTTGTAAGTTCACCGTGGAGGTGGACGACATCGCTGCTGCCGGCTCGCTCGTGGAGATTGTCCACATTTTGCGTGATGACCGTAACCTTAAAATCCTTCTCAAGCTCGGCTATCAGCCTGTGTCCATGATTTGGCTCTACTTTGTCCAACTGCGCGCGGCGGTCGTTGTAAAATCTCTGCATCAAGTCCGGATTTTTGCGCCAACCCTCAATGCTCGCCACCTCCATCACATCGTACTGCTCCCACAGTCCGCCGCTATCTCTAAACGTGCTTATTCCACTCTCCGCACTCATACCCGCACCGCTTAAAAATACGACGTGTTTCATTGGTTACCTTCTCAAAGCCATATCCAAGACCTCTTCTATCCTTGAAACGCTTAGGATTTGCATATTTTCTTTTACCTCATCAGGTACTTCGTCCAAGTCCCTCTCATAGTTTTTCTTAGGAATTATCACGGTTTTAATCTTCGCTTTGTACGCCGCTATAAGTTTCTCTTTCAACCCTCCGATAGGCAGCACTTTGCCCGTCAAAGTGAGCTCGCCCGTCATCGCCACATCGCTTCTCACTTTCGTGTTTGAGAGTATGGAGGCGATAGCAGTCGCCATAGTGATACCGGCACTCGGCCCGTCTTTTGGCGTAGCGCCTTCAGGCACGTGCAGGTGCAGGTCAAAGCGTCTGTATATCTCGCTGTGTTCGGGGGTAAAATTGTCTATTTTTTCCTGCCCGCTGAGCGGAATATCTTTTATCTCCACGTCCAATATCTGCTTATCTATGAGGACTTTCACGACGCTTTGAGCTATCTTGGCGGACTCTTTCATGACATCGCCCAAAGAGCCTGTGAGCTGCATATTTCCTTTGCCCTGTATACGTATCGCTTCCACTTTCAAGACATCGCCGCCGACGCTCGTCCACGCAAGTCCGTTCACCTGCCCGACTACGTCTTTTTTGTCAGCCTCTTCTATCTCAAAAACAGTCTTTTCAAGGTACTCTTTCAAGTTAGCAGGCGTGATAGATATCTTGCCTGTGTCGCTGTTGATGAGCAGTTGTTTCGCCGCCTTGCGCAATATATCGGCTATTCTGCGCCTTAAGTTGCGCACGCCAGACTCTCTCGTGTAGTTTTCTATGATGATGGAAATTGCGCCTTTTGTGAAACCGACCTCAATGTTTTTCAGCCCGTGTTTTCGCATCTCTTGCGGAATCAGATATTTTTTCGCTATCTCATACTTCTCTTGCGGCGTGTATGAGCTTAAAAATATAAACTCCATTCTATCCCGAAGCGGCGGCGGTATAGAGCCTACATCATTTGCCGTAGCGATAAACACGACATTGCTAAGGTCTATATTGAAATTTAGATAATAATCCCTAAATTTATTATTTTGCTCGGGGTCAAGTATCTCAAGCAAAACGGCCGTCGGGTCGCCCCTGAAACTTCTCGCCACTTTGTCTATCTCGTCAAGCACGACGACAGGGTTCATCTGAGCTGCCTCTATCAATCCCTGCACTATGCGCCCGGGCATAGCCCCGATATACGTGCGTCTATGACCTCTGAGCTCGTTTACATCTTCAAGTCCGCCGAGCGCGACACGGATAAGTTTGCGCTTCAAGGCTTTTGAGATTGAGTTTGCGAGCGAAGTTTTGCCCACACCCGGAGGTCCCGCAAAGCATAAAATAACACCTTTGCTCTCTTTGTCTTTGATACCCCGACGCTCCAAAAGCTCCTTGACGGCGAAATACTCAACTATGCGCTCTTTTGGCTTTTCAAGCGAATAGTGGTCATCGTCAAGCTGCTTTTTGACACCGTTGATGTCAAGCTTTGTTTTGGCTGACTTCTCAAACGGTATCTCCGTAACCCAGTCAAGATAACCCTGCAAAAGATTTGCGTCGGCGGAGTCGGGGTGCATTTTGGAGAGTCTGTCTATCTGTTTTTTTATCTCTTTATAAGCGTCCTCTTCCATAAAAGGCTTTTTGGCTTCAAGCTTTGTTTTGTAACTCTCCAGCTCCTCTTCTCTTTGGCTGTCTGCGCCGAGTTCTTGCTGTATCTGCTTCAACTGCTCTTTTAAAAAATACTCTTTATTGACCTTCTCTATATGGGAGTGGACTTTTGACTTTATCTCTTTTTGCAGCTTGAACGCCTGCGTCTCCTCCACCACAAAATCTATAAGCGTTGATACCCTGTTTTCCAAATTGTTATCAATGGAAAGTTTGTAAGCGAGCTCTTTTTTGGGTTTTATCTCGTTCGCTATCACGTCGCACACACGTCCGGCGTCATTTGTCTGGTTTATATTTGTCAAAAAATCCTGTGATACAGCCCCATTGAGCGAGGCGTACGCTTGTACTTTTTCTCTCAAGACCATCAGCAAAGCGTCTACCTTTTGGCTGTCGGCTTGCCTCACGTGCAGCACTTCCACTACGGCTCTCAACGGGCTGTTGGGGTTTTGTTGTCTGCGCTCTATGATACGCCCTTTTGTCATGCCTTGGAAAAGTATCTTAACTCGTCCGTCAGGCAAAACAACTTTTCTCATTATAGAACCGATGACGCCGCATTCGTATATCGCATCAAAATCCCTGGCACTATCCTCGCCGCTTTTAGACGGGCAGACGATGACAAGAGAGTTTTTGGCTAAAGCTTCGTTCGTCGCCGATATATTTGCCGTGTCCGAGAAAAAAAGCTGCGATATCATAAAAGGATATAAAAAAAGCTCGTCCTCTACTATGACGGGAAGTTCTGCCGGAAATGTATTATAAGTGCTCATCTGCAAAGTTTTGCTCCTTTTTTGTTTTAGTTATCTCTCACCACTCAAACCATTTTCTATACCACGGAATAGAGGGTTTAAGCATCTCGCCTTCATCAAGATATGATTTGTCGCCCTTCTCTTGATAGTACTGCGATGCGTCTGCTTTGTTGAGTTTTTTGTACAAAGATATGACGCTCTCGCCTATGAGGTACTCGCCAAGCTCCATATGCACAAGTATTGATTTTATCATCGGAATATAGGGCGAATTTGGGTAAGTGTCTATAAATTTTTTCGTATCGGCTATAGTGTATATGATGAGCTGTTGATTTCTGTTGGGGCGCGAAAAAGAGGCGTAATTTGCCCTTATCTTGAGGTACTTTGCATACTCATTTTTCGTGTTTGTGCCAAATCGCTTGATGTACTCGTCAAGATACTTGTTTGCCTCTACGTACTCATCATCGTCCATATGTGCCTGCGCCATCACAAGCAGAGCTTCCCCAAGCAGCGGCGAGGCTACGTGTTCGCTTGAGAGAGATGTATAAAGCGTATCGGCTTTTTCCAAATCATCACTCGTTATGGCTTTTATTATCTCGTTGTACCAGTAGTCAGCGCTTTGGTTGTACTGAAACTCAGCGCCCTTATCGGCACACCCAACAAAGAGCAAAACGCTCAAAGCCAAGGTGGCAAATATCTTTACGTTTATCATTATATTCCTTAAAAACTGAATGTGAGAAATTCTATCCTTTTGCCGTAAACAAATAAATATTTAGTGCATTAGGAGCGTAAATTTTACCTTTTTGTTTGTTATTACAAGCTTTAAACGATATAATACGCTTTTATTTTGTGAAAAAGGGAAGCATATGCGTTTAACATTTTTAGGTAGCGGCGTGATGGCAAGCGCGATGATTTCAAGACTTTTGAAGTCAGGCTACGAGATAGAAGTTTTCAGCAGAGATGCGAAAAAATTAGCGGCATTCAGTCAAAAGTTTGACAATAAAATAACCGTTTTTCCATACGAAAAAGATACTTCCTTAGAGGGCAAGAGTGTGATTTTGTGTGTCAAACCGCACGCACTGGAGAAAATCTCGCCATACTTCAAAGGAGAAGCAAAACTCCTTATCTCGGTACTTGCAGGAACAACGCTTGAGGCATTGGGAAAACATATAAAATCAAAAAGTTACATAAGAGCTATGCCAAATATAGCGGCGTCTTTTGGCAAATCTATGACAACCATAACGGGCGATATTTCATCAAAAGATGAGGCGACAGCTATCTTGAACAGCATTGGCAAAACTTTGTGGGTTGAGAGTGAAAAAGAGCTTGATATAGCGACTATTTTGGCGGGAAGTGCACCTGCGTTTTTGGCACTTGTGGCTGAAAGTTTGATAGACGGAGCGGTCAAAGAGGGGCTTAAGCGAAGCGACGCTACATTTTTGACAAAAGGGCTTTTTGAAGGGTTTGCGCAGCTGCTTGAAAACTACCCTCACCCTGCCCTCATAAAAGACGCCGTGATGAGTCCCGCAGG
>JAITNC010000166.1 GCA_031290675.1 Campylobacteraceae bacterium
AGAGGTAATAAAATGGAATACTACATCTACATCAAATCTTTTCACGTTATAGCATTTATGTCGTGGATGGCGATGTTGTTTTATCTGCCAAGACTTTTCGTCTATCACGTAGAACACGGCGACAAAAAAGAGTTTAGAGATGTCGCGGCTATCCAAGAGGAGAAGCTTTACAAGTTCATAGGTCTGCCCGCTTTTTGGGCTACTCTGCTCAGTGGCACGGCGATGCTCGTACTTGACCCTGCGCTTTTGAAAGACGGCTGGCTGCACGTGAAACTGCTTGTTTTACTGTTTTTGATAGCGTACTCTTTTTCATTGGGCTACTATAAAAATCAGCTCAAAAATGGCACCTGTAAACGAAGCGGCAAATTTTTCAGAGCCTACAACGAAGCCCCGACACTGCTCTCTATCGTCATCATCGTCTGTGCCGTAACAAAAGAGTTTCACCCATACTTTGCTATTTTTATGGTTGCATTATTTGCGTTTATCTGTTTTATGATAATGAGAAAAAAAAGGTGATGTGGTTGACAATTTGCCATATCTGGAGATTTTAGTTAAAAGCAACGAATAAGGGGAGAAAATGAGTTTTTTAAAGTGGATAAGTTTGGGCTTGATAGCCCTGTTTTTGGCGGGCTGTATAACATCTACAGCGCCTGTTACGGGTCGTACGCAGCTTGTTTTGATGAGTGCTGACGAGGAGAAATCATTGGGGCTTAGCGAGGCGGACAATATCCTCGCGAACGCTACCCAAAGCAGCGACAAGGTTTTGACCGAACGAGTTGTAAATGTTGGCAAACGCATCGTGGCGGTCTCTGATGACGCCAAGGCGTATGATTGGAGTTTTTACGTGTTGGAAGATGAGACTGTGAACGCATTTGCGCTTCCGGGCGGCAAAGTCTTTTTTTACACAGGCATTTTGAAGATTATGGCAAATGACGACCAGATAGCAACTGTCATGGGACACGAGATAGCGCACGTATTGGCGCACCACGGGGCTGAGCGAATGAGTCAGCAGATGGTAAGCGATGCGGGTTCTCAGGTGTTGGCGGCGGTCTTGAAAGTCCCTGCCCAATATCAGACTGTTTATGACACGGCTTACGGCGTCGCAAGCAATGTCGGCGTGATACTTCCGTTTAGCCGCAAACACGAGAGCGAGGCCGATACTATCGGTGTTTATCTGATGCACAAAGCAGGGTACAACACGAGCGAAGCTGTCAAATTTTGGCAGAGCATGTCCGCTCTTGGCGGTAGCAGCCAAACGCCCGGATTTTTGTCCACTCACCCCTCAGATGAGAAGCGCATCAAAGATATAGAAGCGTACATCAAAACACTCAAATAAGTTTAAATAAAAGGCGGTTTCTCGCCGCCTTTTTATTATATCCTTCCCAAATTGTTATATATGTATTTTGCAAACGATTTTTAATTTTTTTTTGGATACAGTAACCATGTACAAAAAAATGGCATTGAGAATGATTTATCATTTTCAACAAATATTTCAAAAAGGATACCAAAAAAGGGTCTAATGGTAATTTAAAAGAACCAGCACCTGACTCAAATGATGTTATTTAATCAACAAAGGAGATTAATTTATGAAAAATATTTTTAAGATATTAACAGCACTTTTCGCTGTGGTTTTTTTGGCAAGCTGCGGAGATGGAGGTGGTAGCAGTTCAGAAGACAGCTTCCCGACCATAGAAACCTCTTTTCCTCCATTTAACGAAACACCAAACACCACAATGAGAACTATTACTTATTGGAATGTTGCCCAAGCTGACGCTACTAGTTTTATAAATAGGATTTTACAAAAAAGCTTTCAAGCAACATCACCATCTAATTACAATCATGACAATTTAATACACAATGGTATTTTATACACTGCTTTTGCACATGTTTATAATACCCCACGTAATGGTTTTCAAATTGGTGCAACAATCCACAACTCTTATGGAGATATTGACGCAAATTTGCTTAACGAAATATATGGTAATATAAACGGCGATATCTTTTCTACTACTCTTGTTAAAAGTTTTGTTGATGACAAAACCACTGCTTGTAACAATTACGCGACAGAACTTGTAGACAATTGGGGTTTTACATGCACTGGTACATCTTGCACAAAAATAACCAATAATTACATTTTTGGTTGGGACGCAGTATTGGGCAAATCAATTTCATGGGACATACACACTAAATAAACCCGCTTCTTTAAATGTTATGAGAGATAAGCACGAATTAGTGTTTATCTCTCAGCTTCTTTTCTGTTGACTGCAAAAATAAATGGAATATCGTACAGCCAGCTTATTAAATTCATTTTAGCTCTTTGTATATTCTCGCCGGAACTCTCCATATTCCACCAGAGATTAGAGATGCCCAGCATAAAGTCCGGCTTTTGTCGTAATGATTGCACATACAATAACGGCAAGAGAGTGTTTATGAACAAAGGAGTGTTTATCAGCTTTGGTTTTAGCATTTTTGGCGAGTTGGTCATGCTAACGAAAATGCAGCACAAATCATCTGGATAGTCCAAAGCAAAATCAAGCGATAAATGGGCGCTTTTCGCCCCATTGCCATGACACAAGAGGGACTCTCTACTTCCTGAGCCCTCTTATAAAGTTTGCCACTCGTCCCTTGTGTTTGTTGCCGCTTGCGCTCATACCCTGGTCGCTTACGTGCCTTACGTCTTCTATGGAGTAGACGGCGTTGGGGTTGTAGTTAAGTATAATAGGGAGTATGTTTTGTACGTTGGCTCTTTTGATGAGTGTAAAGACGACATTTACGGGTCCCGTGTTGCCCTCAGCGTCAAGCAGCGTGACGGTGTAGCCCTCATCTCGCAGCCTTTTGGCTAAAGCGTTTGAGTCTTTTTTTGTGATGATGCGCACGACGACCGTGCCAATGGCGAGTTTGCCCTCTATAAATATACCCAAAAAGTTTCCGAGCGAGTATCCAAGAGCATACGCAAAAAAGTTGCTGATGTGCGTGAGATTTGACATGACTTGAGTGATAGCCGTGAGCCAGATACATATCTCAACAAAACCGAGAAGCGGGGCTATATATTTCATACCTTTTGAGAGAAATATAATACGCATAGTGCCTATCGTGACGTCTGTTATCCTCGCCAAACATATCAAAATCGGAATGCCGTAAAGTCTGAACGCCTCACTTTGAAATATATCGCTAAATTCCATAACCGCTCCTTGAGGTTTTTGGTGATTATACCTCAATGGAACTAAAATTTTATCTGCTGA
>JAITNC010000220.1 GCA_031290675.1 Campylobacteraceae bacterium
GGCTTTATCACACACGGATATCCGACACTTTTGGCGGCTTGCACGAGCTGTTCGTAAGAGCTGACAAAAACATACGGGCTTGTTTTGATTTTTAGCTCTTCGGCGGCAAAGAGGCGGATATTTTTGCGGTTCATCGTCTTTTTGACAGCTTCCGCATTTGGTATCACGGTAAATCCCTCTCTTTCGGCTATCTCTAAAGCTTCAATGCTTAAAGCCTCAACTTCCGGCACTATAAACGTAGGCTTTTCAAGATAGATGAGCTGCAGCAATGCTTCTTTGTTTTTCATATCTATAACGTGAGAGGTCGTCGCTACAAGATGAGCGGGGGCGTTTTGATAACTATCTACCGCCACCACCTCAACGCCAAGTCTTAAGGCTTCTATCGCCACTTCACGCCCAAGTTCGCCACTTCCAAGCAGCATCATCTTAATGCTGTCATGTTTCAACGGAGTTGTGAATACCATAATAAATCCTTTTAATTTGATATATATCATCACTAAAAACAGATAGTTTTTATTATATGCTTATTGAAAGCGCTATTTTCTCACCATAACAATCTGCAAAATCCTCTTATCAAATCGCCCGTGGTCATCAACGACGCTTAAGTTAAATCTGCCGCTTTTGTTTGGCAGCCACACGAGCGGACTTGACCTCTCGGTACTGCCTATATACTCATCATCAACAAACCAATAGAGCGTCTTGACATTTGCGTCGCTTATAGCCGTAAAGACTATCTTCTCTTTGTCCTTTTTATCTTCCATGATAGTATAGGCTGTATTTTTCAACGGCGATGTAATAGAAGGCGCAATGCCCGCCATATCTTGAAGATTTTGTTTGCAGTGGCTCATTGAGGGCGGCTTTCTTTTCGGCAGTCCGGCACGAGCGAAAATATCCAAAATATCCGAAGAGTAGTATTCGTATACCTCCACCCTCGTGTTTCGCGCTTTTTCGCCCGCACACAAGGGGGTATTTGTATCGGCGTTTATCACGACGGGTCTGTATACTGTATCTACCTTTATCGGCGAGCGTCCCGGGATAAACCAAGCAGTGCCTTTTCTTTGACACCAGACAGTTACCAAATCTCCGCTTGAGAGGCAGATATCCACTTTTTTGACGCCTTCGGGAATTACTTTATTTATATCATATAAGTTTTGAGTTGTTTGTAAGCTATTTACTATATTGAAAAACAGAGGCGCTGCGCTGTCCGCTCCTACAAATGCCTGATTTCCGCTATTGTCAAAGTTTCCGCACCAGACTATCAGTATATACCCTCCGACTATTCCCACACTCCAAGCGTCCCTAAAACCCCACGATGTGCCTGTCTTCCAATATATAGGTATCTTTTGCGTTTCAGCTATCGCACCGTCTATGCGAGGGGCGTTTGAGAGCATATCTAACGTCATAAAAACAGCCTCTTTGCTCAAAAGCCTTTTTCCTTCGTTTGTATTTTGTTTGGCTCTTGTGCGGATATCGTACATCATACCGCCATTTGCGAGTATGCCGTACAACTTTGCCATCTCCTGCATCGTAACTTCGCCGCCGCCGAGCGTAAGAGCCAATCCGTAATGACCCTCGCTTGCCATTTTACTTATCTCGGCTTGTTTCAAAAAAGCATAAAAATTTGGTTTTGATATCTTGGAGCTTAGGTAGACAGCCGGAATATTTCTGCTTCTTATCAAAGCTTGAGTTGCGCTCAATGGCCCCATAAATTTATTGTCAAAATTTTCCGGAGTGTATGAGCTAAAGCTCGTCGGCACGTCTTTTAGGATACTTTTGGAGTGAATCAACCCCTGCTCTATCGCCAACGCATAGATAAATGGCTTTAGCGTAGAACCCGGCGAGCGTTTGATAGCCGCACCGTTTATCTGCCCTTGTATCTCATCGTTGAAATAATCAGCCGAACCGACCTGCGCTGCGATACTCATATCTTTTGCGTTTACAAGTATTGCGGCGGCGTTTTTGATGCCCTTGTTGCTGTTTTGCGCTATAAATGAGCGTATTTGAACCTCAAGTAACTTTTGCATTTTTATATCAATGCTCGTGTCTACTTGAGCGTTGAACTGTCCGCTTGCGAAATCTTCGGCTTTTATCTGTTGAGTAAAGTGCGGCGCTATAAAAGGCAGATTTTCCGGCTGACGGAGCGAAAAGGGGAGCTTAAAAAGGGCGGCTGTCAGAGCGTCCGTAACGAACTCTTTTTGCCATTTTTCAAATAAATCATCTCTCGCTTTGATGAGTTTCGCGCCAAAATATCCTGTGTTTTTCTCCACCCTGTAGCTCGGCGACTGCGGAAGTACAGCCAACGCCAAAGCTTCTGGGAGAGTAAGCTCTTTTGGGGATTTGTTGAAGTATATAAGGCTTGCCGTTCCTATGCCTTCTATGTTTCTGCCATAAGGTGCATAGTTGAGATACGCCTCCAAAATCTCATCTTTTGAGTAGAAAAGCTCCAACTGTACGGCTCTTAGTATCTGCACAGCTTTGCCATAAACGCTGCGTGTGTTTAGCTTCCAATACATTCTCGCCAACTGCATCGTTATGGTTGAACCGCCCTGTCTGTTGCCGCCTTTGACGTAACTTGTCCACCCTCCCCTTATAAGGCTTATCGGGTTGAACCCAAAGTGATAATAAAACCAACTATCCTCATACAACAGCACGCCGTCTATAGCATACTTTGATATATCACGAAGCGGCGTGTATACACGGTAATAATCATCTCGGCTTGTGGTAAGGCGCATAAGTTCGCCGTTTTTATCATAAAAAGCCGTAGATAACAGCTGATTTGAAAGCGGCGGGTGCGGGAGAAGCCTGAGCGCGATAAGCGTCAAGGCTACAATCCCCACTGCGACGATAATGTTACCTAAAAAGCGTTTTAGTTTTGGCATTTCACTCCACGGCTAAAACTGTGATTGTCCCATTTTCAGCCGATACTCCCTGTATCTCTCTGTCATACATCGCTTCGGCAAACACCGGCGGTATCCGGTACGTGCCTACATTTGTGGGCTTTATCTGATATGTAAACTCTCCTATATCTTTGCCCACCCTTGCGTATATTATCACTCTGTCCTCTCGTATATCGCTATAGTCAACGTCCAGCGTTGTCGCCCCGAACGCTATCGGCGAGATAAAACTATCGTCATCGTCATATTCGTCTTCATACTCATCATCTGCATAATCTTGCTGTTTCAAGGGCTGTTGCACCACTTCAAAACCGCCCGGCAGCAGGTCAATTATCGCGACATTTCCTACGCCTTCGTTGGAGTTAGACCTCACTCTGATGGTAACATTTACTTTGTCGCCGAGTTTAAGCGTTGAGATTTGATTGCCGCTCTCATCTTTGAACTCTCTATAAACTTCCAACCCTTTTTTGATAGCTTGAGCCGATACGTTTTCATCATAACCTTCTTGAACCACAGAGTACCAAGCGGGCAGCTTGAGAGGGTTTTTGAAGGTGATGCCGACATCTTTTTTCGTGAAATTGGCAGAAGTTATCAAACCGTTGTGAGTTGAGATAACCCTCGTCAGATTGTCGGCAGAAATAGCCTCTATAGACAAGCTCTTATTGTCTTTGCTGTTTTTTGAAAACTCTTCAAGCTGAGCGCTGTAACTGTCTATAGCCAAGACGCTCATAGCCGAAGATGTCGTCGTGAAACGCCCGCTTCTTATCATCAGGACTATATTTTCCAACGCTTGAGGAGGAATACTCTTGAGCTTTTGCGGGAAGTGTTTTGATATAAGATATATCGCAGCCGAATTGATAACGAGAGGGTCGTAATAATCCCTTGACCACCAAGCGTTATCATAAGCCCGCCCAAGCTCTTTCCACGCTTTTGAGAGCAGCAAATCAGCCTCTTTGTCCATTTTCAACATCTTGTATGTAGCGGCTATGTACAGAGCCGATATATCGTTTTGCCAAGTTTTTTCGCTATGGAGCTGTAGGGCTTTTTGCACAGAACTTAGCGTATTTGTCGTTATCACGCCCTGCCTTGTGAGCAGATATAGTGCGTAAGAGCGCAGCCTGAGCCCTTCTATATCTTCTGCATCATTGTAGTTTGCCAAATCACTCAAGTAGCTGTTCAAGTTTTGGAGTATGTCGGACGATATGACTATGCCGTTTTCTTGCGCCTCAATCAAATAATGAGCGGCGTAAACACTGACAAAGCTGTCGCCGTAAGCTGTCGTTCTCCACAATCCAATAGCACCGTTTGAGTTTTGTCTTGATTTTAAGATAGACGCTACATTTTCGTGCTGGATTTTAGCACTTTGCGGGGAGTATTTATCTGCTATCATAGCCGATATAGCTTGGCTGACAAGCTGCTCGGAGCAGTAATGCGGATAGTTTTCCAGATAACTAAAAAGCCCGTTTGAAAGCACCATAGGCGTAAATCCTATGCTGGCATCTCTGAGGGCATACTCGTCATACATGGAGCGCATATCTTTCACGCTCTCGCTCTCCTTGCCCATTCGCCCCATCACGCTCACAGTTCTAAAAGGCGTAACCGGTCGTACCGATATCGTGCCTATTCTTTGCGTAAAGTAGCTTTTTTTGCTCTCTTTGTCTTCGTAATTTGCCCTAAATATCAAATCGCCGCTGCCTAAATGCTTTGTGGCTTTCAGTCTAAACTTCACAAATCCTTCGCTCATTTGAGCCAAGCTGATGACTGCCGTGCTATTTCCAACTATCTGCAAATGCTCGCTCGCTACAAGAGATACATTGATAGGAAGCGTTTTATTTAAGTTTTCTATATTATTTGAAACGCCAAGAGTTACTTCAAACTCATCGTTTGGCGCTGCCACAAAAGGCACATTTGGTGAGAGGACAAAGTCATCTCTCACGGTTGAGCTGCTCTGCGCTATACCTATCTGTTTTGGCGAAACAGCTACCGCCATAACACGCAATTTTCCGTTAAAATAGTCAGGCACTTTGTACGAAAACTGCTTCTCGCCATTTACTTCAACGATGCCCGACCAAAATACTACAGGCTTATCAACCTTTCGCTTGAACGGATTTAAGTGTTTGTTAGCTTCTGAGGCTTGCACATCATCTCCGCCGCCGGCAGCTGAGGCTAGCGTTTCAAACTTGCTAAATTCGGGCAGTATCAAATCAAGTATTTGATGACTTCTCACACCCAAATATCGCTTTTGAAAAAAGAAACCAAGAGGATTGTTCAGATGATAATCAGCCACTTGCAAGATACCCTCATCAACCGCAAAAACAACTACTTTTTGTTTTCCGTTCGTCTTGACGCTGAAGTTTATATCATTTCCGGGTTTTGCCAGCTTTGTAGATACAAGCTCCACGTGTGCGCTTTTGCTTTGCTGATTTACCTTAAACGGCAAAACTCCGTAACTTAGAGGACTCATAAATATATCATTTGAGTTCGGGTCTCTCACAAACTGGACATTTACGTAGCCGTTGCCCTTAAGCTCTGCGGGTACTGTTATCTTTTGGATAGAACTTGTCGTTGTGGTTTTGAACCACTTCCACGCATAAACTTTGTCTTTCTCTATAGTGATAAGTCCGCTTCCGATGTACGGTGTGTTGATAGATATCTCTATCTCCTCGCCATTTTTGTACTCGGCTTTGGAAAGTTTGAGCTCAAGCTCTGAGTTTCGCTCCAGCGAGCGGTCAATATTTGCATCTCCGACTATACCGTAATAACTCTTGTACAAGATATCGCCTTGCGCATTTTTGACAAGCAGCTTGTAAGTAGCCGGTTTTTTGCTATCAAGGCGGTAATCAGTGCCGTTTTTGCTGATAGCAAACGCCTTTTGAGATAACTGTACCTCTTGCAGTTTGGACTGGTATTTGTAAACTCCGGAACTTTGAAGTGTCAGCACTGAGATATATTTTTGTTCAACTATCTCAATGCTCAAGTTGCCTAAATCAATCTTTTCAAGATTTTGATTTACAGCGATAAAGTTCAAAGTTCTCTCAACGCCTTTTTTGATATACCCGACATCGCCGTCCGCTTTCGCTCCGACAAGATAGTCATTTGGCGAAATGCTCGTTTGCGCCGTAGCCGTTACGCTCCGCCCGCTGCCCGCCTCAAAAACGTTCGCTATGATAGAGAGATGATAACTCGCCCGCTCGTGTTCGTGAAGCAGCAGCGAAAGATTTGCCTCGCCGCGCTCATCTGTTGTCGTATCCTCCAGCGAAATCTCAAATTTATCACGCCCGGATATACTAAAACCGTCATAAAAATGGTAATTTTGATGTTCGCCAAAGTGAAACTCTACAGGGTTTAAGATAAGCGTAGATGAGACCCGTCGCTCTTGCGCAGGTGCGCCAAAGAGATTTTCAGCCTTTAGCGTGGCACTCAACTCGTCAGGTTTGACCCAGCCTTTTACCGCACTTGGGGTCAATCTCAACTCTGCCTTCATTCTATCAGGCTCAAACTCCCTCACGGCGACCGTAGTAGAACCCAAATATATTCCGGCTTTGAGGTTGTTTTTGTAGTCTTCGGCTATGCGCAGATAAACGCTCCAACTTCCCGTAGGAGAGCCTTCGGTAGTCGTGAAAGAGAGTTCGTTGAAACCGCTCTCATCAAGCGTAAATGATACCTCTTTGAAGACATGCCCTCTCGGGTCATACACAGTAGCGACCA
>JAITNC010000206.1 GCA_031290675.1 Campylobacteraceae bacterium
AGTCTTATGATTGTACCCTTCGCTAAAACCACGCCGCAATGCGTGGGATAGATGAATAATCGTCCACGACAGAACCCGGCTTACGGCGTGCCTTGTAACTCGCTATTTTATGCAATAGTTTTGTTGGATAAATTTTTCGCTCGGCTACATATTGTCTATATGCGCCGCTTCGCAAAAAATGTGCTTTACTTTTGCATCTCTTCTTTAAAGAAGTTAATCACTCTTTCTTTAAATAAGTTTTCTCGTTTTTCAATATCTTCTTTGTTCCAATCATCTTTATGATAATTACTTAATTCTAGTACGTTAGCTATTCCAGATGAATTGTATTTTTTCTTCTTGATACCAAAATAACCATTACCTGCTTGAATATTCAATTTCTTTTCAAATGCAACTTTATTTCCAAAGCGGTCAATATAATCTTGCGCATCATTATTATTAATCCAGCCGTTATAATTTGTATTTTGCCATTTTTTTGGAAAAATATGCTCAATATCAAACCTTTCAGGTATCAAGCTTTTCTGATTTATGTTGAGATAGGCATCAAGCAGTAAAAGCGCTCTTGATAATCTTGAAGAAGAATAATATCCTATTCTATCAAAAGTCTGTTTTTCGTTAAAAGTGAATTTTATTTGAAATTCATTATTGTTATGGATAGAAATACAGGTGGCAAAAATATCATCTTTGACAGCATTTACGGTAGGCTTTTCTATAAATTTGGCAAATAAAAACGCTGTTAGTTTTTTTAATATTGAACTAAAATCATTCTCAAAAGTTTTACTACCTCTATTTTTCATATAAAATACGCTTGCAACATATTTCCAATATTCGTTAGGGTAGCAAGATAAACAGTGCAAATACTTCCGCGCCTCTGTTGAAACAGTATATCCATCTTCCTCATTAGGTTCATCACCCGTATTTAAACAAAGCCAAAAGTTAGCTAATGATATAATCTCATTTATGAGATTACCATCTCTTAAACGTTCATAATTGTTTTCAGCATAAAAACTACGCAATCCTACTTCTTTTGATTTGTCACTATTCCTTGCTCGCAATACGTGAGTATAATACCTAAAAACATCATCAAGAGAAATATGTGCACGTTTGCAAACCTGAGTGAGCTCTTTCCATATATTGGTAAATTCTTTTTGCTTTTCAGTATTAAAGTTTTTATAAATTTGAGCCTTGAAAATATCAGAATCAGCCAAAGGCATACCTCTATCATTAAGTGTTGAAAATATTGTTAAGGCTGTTTCTTGTGTAAGGCATTCAATTGGCAAAATAACACATTTTTGAAGAATAGTTATACATAGTTGCTTCCATTTCATTGGGTTTTTTGTGGCATAGTCATCACACTGGCTTTTAAAAAAACTATAGTTTGTAGAATAATTATCAAGAGCATTTTTATTGCTATTTCCTGTTTCTAGAATTTTATGAAATGTATCATTATCTTCTTCTGCGGCAACCAATGATATAACACGAATTTTTGTTTTATCTGATATTTTTTGAGAAATTGGATTTATGTCCCAAATACAAGGAGCTAATTGATTTTTTAATCCAATGACATCGTCATCTTCCACCATATCTTCTAATTTGCGATAAAACGCTCGCAGCATTAACAAAAGTGAAGTAATACGCTGTTGACCGTCTATTATTTCTTGATTGCCTTCATTGTTTATATAAGAAACAATTGTTCCTAAAAAATAATCAGCTTCTGTTGTAGCTTCGGTTATGGTGAAATTTTCAATGTCATTCCACAAAGTTTCACACTTTTCAATATCCCACTTATATGGACGTTGAAAATCAGGAATAACAAACTTTTTGTTTTGCATTTCACTAAAAAGTTTTCCAATAGTTTTTTTGCTTACATGTAATTCCGCCATATTTAACTCCTTTAGTTATTTCTTACCTATAAAAATACTCCGCTTCCAAGACGTTTTCTCCTGCTTCCAAAAGCACATCAACGCCTTTTTGCAGTTCATCAACGCTAAAGATAAATATGCCGCTGTCGCTTTCGTAAAAGCTGTAAGTGTACAGGATATTGATATTATTTTTGCTCAAAGTTGATACTATTCTATCAAAGCTGCCTATCTCGTCTTTGATTTTGACAGCCAAAACATCGCTGAAGCGCACGCTAAGTCCTGCGCTCTCAAGTACGGCTTTGGCTTTTTGTGGATTGTCCACGATGGAGCGCACAAGCCCAAAATCGGTAGACTCCACAAGTATCAAAGATTTGATATTGATATTTTTATCTCTCAATATATGCGTGAAAGACGCCAATTCGCTTGGTTTGTTTTCCAAAAATACCGTCAATTGTTTTACAAAATACTTCATTTTAAACTCCTTTAAAATTGGTTCCCAATTTTAAAGGAACCATTATTTATGTTCTTTAGCAGGGCAACAAGTCGCCCTTAAGAACCAACACTAAAGCTATGCGCATAATGCGCAAGAACTATAAACTTCTCTTGTCTATAACCCTTACCGCTTTGCCTTGCGAGCGCTCTATCGTTCGCGGCTCCACAAGTTTCACGACAGTGTGTATGTAGAGATTGCTCAAAAGCTCGGCTTGTATCTTTTTTTGCACCCTCTCAAGTGCGCCTATGCTGTCCATCGGCATATTTTCAGTCACTTCTACCATAACTTCAAGCTTGTCAAGGTAGCCTTTTTTGTCTACTATGATTTGGTAGTTGAGTGTAATCTCGTCTATGTTTGAGAGTACGTGCTCTACTTGTGATGGAAATACATTGACGCCGTTTACGATGAGCATATCATCAACTCTGCCCATAATGTTTTTCATGCGTATCTGTGTTCTGCCACAACCGCAAATCTGCGGCACCAGCACCGTAACATCGCCCGTTCTGTATCTGATGATAGGAAAGCCCTGTTTGGTCAAAGATGTGATGACAAGCTCGCCTTTTTCGCCGTAAGGTAAAACTTTCAGCGTTTCAGGGTCTATGATCTCGGGGTAAAAATGATCTTCAAATATATGCAAATCAGGGCTGTGTTTGCAGCTTCCCGCCACGCCCGGGCCTATTATCTCAGATAGTCCGTAGATGTCGTGATAGCTGATATTCCAACGCCTTGCCAACTCTTCTTTGAAGCCTTTGCTCGTAGGCTCAGCCCCAAATACACCCGCTTTAAGCTTAAAGTCTTTTTTGATATCGTAGCCTTCGCTCTCGGCTGTTTCCAAAAGGTGAAAAGCAAATGTCGGCGTACAAGCCAAAGCAGTCGCCCCAAAGTCCTTCATCAACATAACCTGCCTTGAGGTAAATCCTCCCGAGCTTGGTACGACAGTCGCGCCCACGAGGCTAGCTCCGTCGTGCAGTCCCAGACCGCCCGTGAAAAGCCCGTATCCGTAAGCTATGTGTATGATGTCTTTGTTTGTGATGTCAGCCATACTCAAGACTCGCGCCACGCCCTCAGCCCATACTCCTATGTCCGCTTTTGTGTAGCCGACAACAGTTGGTTTGCCCGTAGTGCCGCTGGAGCTGTGTATTCGCACAAGCTCCGAGTTGTCCACCGCAAAAAGCCCAAACGGATAATTGTCCCGCAAATCCTGCTTTTTCGTAAAGGGCAGTTTTGATATGTCCGATATGGAGTTGATGTCGTTTGGCGTGATACCAAGCTCATCAAACTTTTTTTTGTAAAACGGCACATTGGCGTAAACTTTTGACACAGTATCCTTTAGCCTCTTGCTCTGAAGGCTTGTCATCTCATCTCGCGATAACAGCTCCTCTTTAGACCAAATCATATCTACTCCTTAGGCTGCGTCTTGTATAGCTTGACGCAAAACTTTGATATTTTTATCCGCTACTTTCTCGTTCATCAAATGTATGGCTTGCTCTATCTCTTCTTGAGTAAATGGAAAATCCCGCACCGAAGAGAGCACTACGCCCAACATATAGACATTTAGAGCTTGTATGTCAAAAACGTTTTTCTGGGCTTTGTCAAATGCGTCTATCGTAACGGCTTCGTATGATAATTTCGGGAAATTTTTGTCGGCGTTTACGACTATGACGCCTTGTTGGGGTTTGAGAAATTGTATATTTCTCAGCGCTTCGTCGCCCTCTAAGGCTATAAGCAGGTCGGCTTGAGCCTCGTCTATCGCCGGTGAGCTAAAATCGCCTATCTTGACGTAGCAAGACACCGAACCGCCCCTTTGGCTCATACCGTGATTTTCAGTTCCTAAACACTTCTCATTTTTAAGGCTTGAAGCGATACTTAGCACTTTGACCAAAAAAACAACGCCTTGTCCGCCAAAACCTGATATTACTACTTGATATTTCATCTGTTCTCCTTAAGCCAACTCAAAAGCGTTTGTCGGACAAAGTCCGTCTATGCACGCAGCGCAACCGATACACAAAAACCCATCAACCTGTACTTTGCCGTTTTCATTATAGCTGAAAGCAGGGCAGTTAAACTGCGATATACAAATATCGCACGCCACGCATTTGTCTTCATTGACTTTGGCTTTTGTTTTTGGAAGGAACTTCTCGCTTCGCTCACGGTCAAGCACACAAAACTCCCTCATGATAGCCACGACAGGAGCAGACGCATTTTCCAAAGCGCTCTTGAGCCCTTTCATAAAGCTTATCGTCTCTTTGATGTTTGGCTGGTAGAGGTACTCGTGGCACTCAGCCCCGCACCCTTCAACTATGCGTTTGATGTCTATAGCGTCAGGATTTGAGCGCTCCGGCGTTGTCTGACGTCCTGTCATCGCTGTCGTGGAGTTGTCCATGATAATCAAAATAAATTTATGTTTTTGAGATACGGCGTTGATAAGAGCAGGGATACCTCCGTGCAAAAATGTGCTGTCGCCTATCGTAGCGACTACTGTTTTGTCGCTGTTGGCTATGCTAAATCCGCTCGCCGCCGACACGCTGCCGCCCATACACAAGACGAGGTCTATGGCGTCTTGGTTGAGTCCTAAGGTATAACAGCCGATATCGGAAGGAAATATAGAAGTTTTCGCGCGAAATGTCTTTTTCATCGCAAAATATATATCTCTGTGCGGACAGCCCGGGCATAGATTTGGCGGACGCACTGCGAGAGGCTTGTCGTAAGGGGCGTTTTGGTAGATGCTTTTTTTGTCGTAAAGTCCGATATTTCTAAAAGCCTCAAGCACTCTTTCTTTGTTGAACTCGTCTATGGCGTGGACGTCTTTTGTCATCTTGCCATGCACCTTAGAGCTTGACAACTGCTCCTCTATACACGGGTAACTCTCCTCAAGCACAAGCACCTTATCGTAACTCTCAAAGAGTTTTTCTAACTCTTTTTTAGGTAGAGGGTAGGGCATATCAATCTTCAATATATCAGCCCTTATCGCTGTTTCTGCAAGGCACTCTTTGACATATCCATATCCTGTGCCGCTGGCAAGAACAAGCGTTTTTTTGTCCCCAAACTCGCTTTGCTGCGGTTTGATAAAATGATCGTTGTTGTAAGATCCAAGCTCATCTATGCGTTGTAACTGCTCAACGCCTTGCAAAAATCTCCCGCCTCTTGGCACGGCAGCCCATCTTGAAAAATCCCTTTTAAACTCACCTTCTCTATGTTCAAAAGTGTGTGCCTCATCTACTTCGCATATCTCTCTTGCGTGGCAAACCCTCATCACAGGGCGCAGCATCACAGGCGTTTGAAATTTTTCGGAAAGCTCTACGGCTATTTTTGTCATATCGTAAGCTTCTTGCGGGGTAGCGGGGTCAAAAACAGGTATTTTGGCAAATTTCGCAAAACTTCTGCTGTCCTGCTCCGTCTGACTTGAATAAAAACCCGGGTCGTCCGCACTTATCAACAACATCGCTCCGAGATTGCCTATATACGCCGCACTCATCAAAGCGTCGCTCGCCACATTTAGCCCCACTTGTTTCATCGTAGCGCAAGAGCGTTTGCCGCTTATAGCCCCGGCGTACGCCACTTCAAAACCGACTTTTTCATTTGTCGCCCACTGCGCATAAGCTTTCAGGTTGTGTTTACTTATCAGCTTTTGGTAATTGGCTATAATCTCGCTGGAAGGTGTGCCCGGATACCCCGACACCATCTCAATATTTGAATGCATAAGAGCCAAAGCGATAGCCTCATTGCCCATCAAAATCTGCTTCATAAAAACTCCATTTTAAGAAAAATATTTAAACTAATAGGGTATTTAAAATCATATTACATTTCCCTTATTTTAGTACTTTTTTGCAAAAAACTTGCAAAAGCTGTTTCAAACTTTCACTTTATACTCAAAAATAGTTGCTGCTTAACATATCTCGTCTTTAGAGTTTATAACTTATTTTTGGTGATTGGCTCTTTGTTGCTTTGTGATTATAAATCTCCCTTTTGCGAAGGGTAGGGTGGTCTGAAAGCGACACAATCCTGCCACCGTCATTGCAAGCCTGCGAAGCAATCCATACAACAATAGCACAAAAAATAAATATTATATTAATAATTAGCGATATAAATAATATCTTTTAATTAATTTTCCGCAAAATATAATGGATTGTTACACCGCGAGTACATGGCTCACAATAACAAAGTTCTTTGAAGTAATCTCTCTCATGCAGGGGTTTTTGTATGTCATTATTGATATCCTGATTGTTTTGCAGTTCATCTTTAAGCTCTTTTCCAAACATCTCTAATGGATATTTGTTATAGCAACAGACTTATTAGAGAGGGTCAATTAGAAGTGGTGAACTTTTTGTGAACAAAATGTCCCAAATCACTATTATTCCACTATCTACATCGTTCTACAAGTTTCAAAAACTTGACAACTATAATAGCACCTGCTATAATAGGTGAAGTAAACGGAGATGCACAGATGAGCCTTGACGAAATCATAAAGAATATACGGAAAGAGTTAAATATTACGCAAGAGCAGCTTGCTCGTGATTTAGACATTAGTTACGCGACACTCAATCGCTGGGAAAATGGACACAATATTCCAAATCGGCTAACTCGCAAGGCAATAGCAGCGTATTGTGGCAAGAAAGGCATATCCAGTAAAATAATTATTGCATTGGAACAATATAAGGGAGCAAATTAACACAATGGATAATCGCAAGGAACAAGAGCGAGCGGAACTACACCGCACCATATGGGGCATCGCCAATGACCTGCGCGGCAGCGTGGACGGTTGGGATTTCAAGCAGTATGTTCTCGGCATCCTGTTTTACCGGTACATATCCGAAAATATCACCGCCTATATCAACGTCGGGGAGCGTGAGGCGGGCGATGTAAATTTTGACTATGCCAAGCTGACTGATTCACAGGCGGAGGACGCCCGCACCGATTTGGTGCAGACACGCGGTTTTTTCATCTTGCTGTCTGAATTATTTCAAAATGTCCGCAGCCATGCCGTCAAC
>JAITNC010000056.1 GCA_031290675.1 Campylobacteraceae bacterium
ATAAAAATAGTTGTTGGAAATGCCATTTTTTATCACTTACTTTCAAAATAAAAATGCCATTTCAAATACAGGGCTCATAAGTATTTTTACTCAATCTTATAAGCCTTCTGTATTATGTCAAATAAAAAGCATTACCGATTGATAATGCCCACATTATCGCTATTATGAGGCTCAATAAATTCTTTATTTATATTAAATCTATCAGTAAAGAGCTCTTATTATTCTTGCTCTTAATATGGCTAAAAGTTCATCTCTTTCTGCCTGTTTTTTTAAAGCATTTATAACACTCAAAAGAGATTTTTTAATCATCAAAGTCAACCCATTTTGACTTTTGTAGTCTACAAGTGCCTATTGTACGATAGTTTGAAGTGTTTCCAACAACTATTTTTATATATTATGCCCATTGCGAGGAGCGTACTCGCGACGTGGAAATCCATCTTTTGTCATAGTAGTACTAAATAAGGTACTAAAAAACATACCAAAAAAGGTATCAAAAAACAACATCTAAAACCACCCCGTCCTTCGGACACCCCTCCGCAGGAGGGGAATTGAGAAACACACGCCTTCCATTGTCATTCAGAGGCGAAGCCGAAGAATCTGTGTTCGTATTACATTGTATTACAAATAAGAATGGATTGTCACGTCGCAATGACACAGGGGCAAGTTTACAAGATTTTAGCGACGTAATTTCGCACGATAATGAGGCGCAAATGAAGCCCGCGAGCGGTGCGTACTTGAGGTACGTGAGCGAGCGTGGCGAAATTGCAACGATATTAGCGTGCGAAATAACAAGCTAAAAATTGTAAAAGATTAGGTTAGGAGATTTTACAAATGGGCGAAGCCTTGAAGTAAAATCTCCGTAAAAGATGAGTTTCCTCAGTGTTCGTGTGGGTGCGTATGCGCCGGCAACCCATCATGGCTATGCGTATATTGCGGATTTGTCATGCACTCCAGACCCGTTGGGGTTATCTTATATATCTTATCTACGACAGCTTCCACGAACTCTTTGTCGTGCGAAACTATCACGATGCTTTTGTCTATCTTTTTCAGTATCTCGGACAGGCGCACCTGCATATCTATATCAAGCCCCGATGTGGGTTCGTCCAGCAACATAAGTTTCGGTTCGGTTATCAAAACGCCCGCCAACGCTACAAGCTTTTTTTCGCCGCCACTGAGATGATATACGACTTTTTTCGCCAGATGAGAGATGCCGATATCGCTCAATATCATCTCTGTTTTTATCCTCGCCTCCTCTTTATCCACGCCTGAGGCTAAAAGGCTGAAAGCCACGTCGTCCTCAACTATGGGGGCTAAGAACTGATTGTCGGAGTCTTGCAGCAGATAACCGACCATATGGCGTATAGCTTTAAAATCCCCGCCGCAATTTATTTGTGTGTGAAAAAGCTCAATGCTGCCCTCGTTTATAGGACAAAGCCCTACTATCGTCTCTAAAAGCGTTGTTTTGCCGCAGCCGTTCGCCCCTATGATGGCTATTTTTTCTTTGTGGGATACGTCAAGCGATAGTCCGGCAAACAGCTCTTTGCCATCTCGTTTTACACGAAGTTTTTTGATATTTAACGAACAGCTCACACGATAACTCCCCACCGCAAGAGCGGCGATATTAAGATTGTCAAACAAAGGAGTGTATCATAAAACCCAAAAGCTTGATGCGCCCTTAATGTATAAACTTCGCCCTTAAAACCACGCAATATCATACTTTTTTGCAGAAATTTCGCCCGCTCGTACGCTTTGATGATGAGTATGCCTACAAATCCCGCCATGATTTTATAACTCAAAAGGTCGGTTTTGGGCTTGAAACCCCTGATATATAGAGCTTTTTTGAAAAGCCCAAACTCTCTTTTTATGAGAAAAATACCCCTTGCGGTAAAAAATACGATGGACGTCAGTTTGTGCGGGAGGTGCAGCTGTCTCAAGGAGAGGGCTATGTCAAATTCGTCCCTTTTGTGAAAAAGCAAAAGGGCTGTTGTGAGGATAAGATTTGAGCGGATAAAGATAAGAAGGGCGTTGTGAAAATCCCGCTCTATAAGCAGACTTATGACTATGATGATGATGAAAATATTTAAAAACAGGAGTTTTTTCAACACATATCTCAACGCTTTAAAATCCACGCAAGCCAAAAAGAGAGGCGGCAAAAACATCAGGATATATATATGACCCTGCAGGGCGACCGCAAAACTATAAAAAAGTGTCGCTAACAAGGCACTTAGGGGCGAGATTTGTTTCATCTTTTTCGTTTAACAAGACGCAATATCAAAAAAACAACACCTATAATGCAAAGACTTAACACTATCTTATACCAAGGGGCGTCTGGCGGCAACTCTTTCGCCTCGTCTTTTGTGTGGCTTGTCATCTCATAGCGCATACTTTGAAAATGCCCCATACCGCCATCAACACTCACGCTCAGCACATCATCAACCGCTGGTGTGGAAGCTTTGCCCTCATCATCTGTAAAGAGTTTTAATAACTCTTTTTCACTCTTATCTTTTATCGTAACTTCGCAATTTTTGCAAGGTGCTGACTTCGTGAAATAACTCTGTATATAAAGCGTGCCGTTCTCGTCGTATAGAAAAAGATTTAGCTTGTGAGCTGTGAGCAGACACGAGCTGAGCATCAACAATATAACTATTTTGCGCGTCATAAAAATCCTTTATCCTAAAAAAGATGGTTTGACTTTTTCTATAAATCTCAAAGCCAAAAGCGTTATGATGCCCTCTATCATCATTACCGGTATGTGCGCCACGAAGGCTATCTTGGCGGCTATTATAAATCCGCTTCCATTGAGAGCCAATACCGTAGATAAGAGTAGCGTTCCAAAAGCGACAGGCGCGAAACCTACGCAAAACCAAAGGGTATTTTTCAGCCACATTTTTGAACAGTGGAGTTTAAAAAGCCAAGAGCCTAAAAGCGCGGGGGTCGCCAACACAAAGAGATTTACGCCGAGCGTCGTTACGCCTCCGTAGCCAAACAAAAGCCCTTGCAGCAAAAGTGCGACAAAGATAGCCACGAAAGCCCTCACGCCCAAAACCGCCCCGACTATGCCGCTCAATATCAAGTGTACCGATGTAACTCCAAGCGGTATGTGGATAAACGAAGCCAAAAAAAACAACGCCGAAAAAGTGGAAACTTTTGGTATATCGTCATTTTTGATGACTTTGAGCGCATATATCGTAACTGCCGCTGAGATGAGCGCCCCTGCTATCAATATCTCCGGTCTTAAAACGCCTTCGCTGATGTGCATTATTTAACGCTCTGTGTCTTTAGCCAAAAAACCGCTCCAAGCTCTACAGGGTAGCTCTTACCGTCTTTTTTGATACTATCATCATCATCTATCAGCGCAGCAAATCCCCACCACCCCTCAAAAGGAAGTGCGGCGTGGAAAATGCCGTTTTGGTCGGCTTTCACGACTTGCGTGATGTACATATCATTTGGAGCTTTCAGTTTTTTTGTGTTGTAAAACTCTATCTCCACTTCAACGCCCGCAGCGGGTTTGCCCTTGTACAGCACTTGCGCGCTAAAAATATTGCCAACATACAGCGAATACGGACGGGAAAGCGGAACAATCTCAGCCTTAAGTCCTATCGGCTTGTCCCAACCCTCGCCCGAGCCAAAAGCGTCCACTATCGTTTTGGTCTGGTGGCGGATAAATTTATCCTCAGCAGGCTCAAAATACGGCGCAGGGTCAATATAGAACTGATAAACACCCGGCTCTTTCACCGTATATTTGCCGGCGTAAGAGGTCAGGTTGTTTTTGACGACAGGCTTCAAAGTATCAAGCAGCGATACCTTTTTGCCGTCCATAAAAACGCCGGCCTCTTTTGGTTTTTGCATATTCATAAGCTCTTGCTCAAATGGGTGCGTGAACTCATAAGTGATGTTTATCACGTTGCCGTCCTCTTGCGCAAGTACGCTTTTATCAACGATAACAGTCTGAAAATGGGCAAACAGCGACGAAGCGCACAGCAGTGTAAAGGTCAAAATTTTTGATGATACTCTCACGGGTATTCTCCTAAATAATACTAAATAATTTTTGGTATTATTACATTTCACATATAAATCCACGCTTATGAAATTTTCCTAAAAAGTATTATCAATATTAATACCCACCTCTCCGTCATTGCGAGTGAGCTCTCGCTCGTGGCAATCCACTCTTTTGCTTTTTTTGCGCCACACATGCCACTTTGTGTCATTGTGAGGAGCGAAGCGACGTTACAATCTGTGTTTATTTGTCTTTTATTTTTTCGTATGGAGAATTAAAGCTGAGATCGTCACGCTTGCAAGCAAGCTCACGATGACAATAGGAGGTGTGGTGGCTTCACAGGCAGAGCCATGACAATAGGCAGAAGTGGTAAAGTTGCGAGAGAAGTAGAGGGCGGAAATCCGCCCTAAATTTTAAAGGAATGCGCTAAAAACGTATGCGCGATCACTGTAGGCGTACCATCTATAGTGTATGTCGCCGACTTTATTGCTACAATCACGATAAGCGCAGGTAAAGCCCCATGAGCGGAGTTGCGCTACATAAGTGGCATATTGCAACGATATATCTTCAAGATATACCTTGTGGATGTGTGCTTGACCTACATATCCACCTATATGACCAAACAAAGACTCATAAGTATCATCGTCTGATATAGTAGCAAGCGCCGTACCATTACTGCTCGAAAGAGTCAGGTTGATGTCATTGCCCCCAACAACTGCCGCAGAGTTTACATTTGCCAAAATATTGTTTCTATAGTAGCGAGTGCCATCGTATAAATATGGCAAGAGAACATTGGCACGAAAACTATTAACATCGTGAGTTGAAACTCTGTATCTTTTGTCAGTTTCGACATAAGAAATATTCGCATCAGTATTAAAGGCCGGAAAACGATCATTAAACAACCCAAGAGAGATCGTATCCTCTTTGTCTGACGAATCACTTCCACAGCCAACTAAAAACCCTAAAACCAGAGCTATCGAAAGTAGCATGACTCTGTTTTTCATTTTTTCCCCTTTTGATAAAGATCAATTTTTGATAAAACAACGAGCGAAAGCGATCAAAACCCCTCTAAGATCTCTCATTTCGCTCGTAGATTTAACTTAAATATTTATAAATAATCATATTCAATTCTCATATTATTTATTAAATTTTAGATATTATATGTAAAAAATAATTAAAAAGAAATGGTTATGATAAACTATATTGATGAATTGAGATGATTTTTATTTTATTCCTTTTTTAGATACTTTGTGTCATGAAGTGGACACTCATGTGTCATTTTATGACCGATAACAAAAAGTCTCCGAAAAAAACACAAATTCTTCGACTTCACCTATACGCTTCGCCCTCTTGTCCGGCATAAGAGTGGATTGCCACGTTCGCAAGCTCACTCGCAATGACGGTAGAGGGGAAAACACAAATTCTTCGACTTCACCTATACGCTTCGCCCTCTTGTCCGGCAGAAGAGTGGATTGCCACGTTCGCAAGCTCACTCGCAATGACGGTAGAGGAAAAAAACACAGATTCTTCGACTTCACCTATGCATGACGATGGGCGGCTTCGCCTCTTGTCCGCCATAAGAGTGGATTGCCACGTCGCTTTGCTCACTCGCAATGACGGTAGAGGGGAAAACACAGATTCTTCGACTTTGCCTTTTGTCTGACACTGAGGGGCTTTGCTGTCAATCAGTAAAAAGAACAAGCCAAAAAATCTGAATTGTTTCGCTTTCCGCAATAGCAAGAGAGGGTTGCGACCGCCACCCATCTCCTTTTTGTCATTTTGTCTTCATGTGTAGCCGAAACTCCAAGCAAAGCGAAAAGTCGGCAAAACATCTCGACTTTTTACTTCTTCTGCACCGCAAAGGTGTTTGTACGATTATCCGTATAGTATTTCCATACGTATCTTACAGGGTCAATCACTTTCGAGCATATCAATACAACGCCATTGTCGCTATCAGAGCACGTAAAGCTTGATTGTCGGAGAATGTTTGTGTAAGTGTTCGGGTTGCGATCTCCGGTAGTGCCAAATACTGCTGACATATCCTGAGAGTAAGTCTTTTGGACGTATGTAAGGGTAGGTTCTCCTGAAATAACACCGTACACATCTCTATAAGCAACATCACTCACAACAGCAGCAAACGCTGCAGTTTTGTTAAACGTCGCTCTGATAGCAGAGGAGGATGCATCGCCTTCAAGAGTCAATGCAAGATACGAAGGATAAGCTGTAGCACTTACCTCTTTGTCCCAATCAAGCAAAGCGTTACTTTTAGACCATACACTGTTCTCGATTGTACCACTATTTGGTGTGCTAAAGCCTTGATCGCGCAGATAGTTCTTGAAACTATCTCCGTTGCTTCCTGCATACCGTTTCTCGCTAAGAACGTTAACAAGAAGACCCTCATACCCGCTTGGAAAATCAGGAAAATGACCCAAAAATGATGTAAAAGAAAACGTGCCATTGTCTACAGTGACATTGCAATTTCCCGTGAGATGACAAATGGTGCCGTTACCACCAGTACTACCATTACCACCAGTACTACCATTACCACC
>JAITNC010000066.1 GCA_031290675.1 Campylobacteraceae bacterium
CCCAAAAATCCGACTGTTGTATTGATGATAAATCTGCCGCTCTCACTGAAAGCATTTGCCACTTTACCCTGCAAAATGTTGTTTGCAAATCGTATCGGGAACATAAGGTTGTTAAAAAAGTTATCTATGCTCCCTCTCGTACCTGAGGGAACTACCGCCTTGTAGCCTTTCGCTGCCGGCGACATCACATACCTTATAGCTGCGTCGTTAAAGTTCGTCATAACTCTGTTGTACCCTTCAAACGGGTCAAAATCACTCTTTGCGCTTGAGATAAACTCGTCTTCAAAATCCTCCTCATCGGGCGTTTCTTGGGCGATTTGAAGTTCTGGACTGGGGGCTGTGGTTTTATTTGCACACCCGCAAAATAACAGGAATGAAAGAGTTAAAATAAAAAATCTCATCAAGCCTCCATTTAAAAGTTTCATTTTAGCAAATTTTTGATAATAAAGATATTTTTCTATTTTTTCACGTCTATAACCACTGTGCGGGAGAGCAAATCGTGCAGGTTTTTACCGTCTTTCCTGAAAAAACAGACAAATAATCCTACGACGATACTTCCGCTCAAAATAAAGCACAAAAACCGCCAAAAACATCTAAAAAAACCTGTTTTTTCACCGCTTTTGGCGTCCACGAGTTTTATATCGTACGCTCTGTAGCCCGGAGTTTGAGCAGACACAGACAAAAACACAGAGACTATAAGCCCAAAAAGCATAGTGCAGGCAAATATAGCCAATGGGTTTTGTTGGAAAGCTTCCCGCCCGCCCAAAATAAGATAGACAGCGATGTAGAGAATGGGCATATTTATCATAAACATATCAACCAAAAAAGCTTTCGCCCGCTTGAATATATCAGCGTTTTTGCACACTTCTTTGGCACTTGGGGCGGGGGCTATTTTGTTGTGTTTGACATCTCTCCAGCGCACATTTAAGCCTTAATTTCCCCTGCTGCCGGGTTTTATCGCTTTGCCGCCAGCTTTGCACATAGGACAGTTATCCGGTTCGTAAATCTCAAACTCAAAATCCGCCAATGCAAAAAACGGCACATTGTTTGGCAATTGACACGTAGGTTTTGGCTCTCTGCCGCTTTTGTGGCGGGCGCAAAAACCTCTGTTGGCCAAAGCTGCAAATGCTACAACTTCGCCTCCAAGTTCCGATATGATTTTGGCAGACTCCAAAGCCGAACCGCCTGTTGTGATGATATCTTCACAGATGATGAACTTTTCACCTTTTGCGACAACAAATCCACGCCTGAGAGCCATTTTTTTATCAACTCTCTCCGTAAATATAGAGCGCAACCCCAGCGCACGTGCGAGTTCGTAACCGGCGAGTATGCCGCCAAGTGCCGGAGCACATACGCTGTTTGCGTCCACGCCTGCGTCTTGTATCATTTTGGCTAACTTATCCGCCAACTCTCCCGCCACTTTCGGACTCTCCAAAACTTTTGCACTTTGGAGATAAAACTGCGAGTGTTTACCGCTTGAGAGCAAAAAATGCCCCTCAAGATAAGCGTTGGCATCTTTATAAATCTTTTCTATATTCATCTTTTATACTTTCAGCAATTCTGCTTCTTTTTGTTTCACCAATTCATCTACCGTTTTGATAAAATCATCAGTGATTTTTTGTACTTCTCCTTCGCCTTTTTTGACCATATCTTCGCTCAAGACTTTGTCTTTTTCAAGTTTTTTTATCTTGTCGTTCGCCTCTTTGCGGATATTTCTTATGGCTACTCTCGCCTTCTCGCCCATAGCTTTGGCGTGTTTTGCGCTATCTTGTCTTTGCTCAACGGTCATCGGCGGAAAATACAACTTGACGCTTTCGCCGTCATTTCCCGGATTTACGCCTATGTTCGCTTCTGCGATAGCGCGCTCTATATCTTTGAGTATCTTTTTCTCCCACGGAGAGATAGTGATGGTTACAGCGTCGCTCGCCATGACGGAAGCTACTTGGTTGAGAGGCGTTGGCGTGCCGTAGTAGTCCACGTGGATATTGTCCAAAATAGAGATGTTTACTTTGCCGCTTCTTAGCGTCTGAAAGTCCCGTTTTAGAGCGTCAATGCTTTTGCTCATATGCTCTTTTTCAAATGTGTAAATTGCGTTTAGTTCCATTTTTTACTCCTTGGCTAACATTTTCGTTGAAATTTGATTGCCTATTTTTAATATCACTCTTGTTCGCTCATTTGTCAATTTATAATTTATCTCTTCATCTATCACGCCGCCATTTATAGTGACATCTCTCCAACCCATATCGGTTACGTAGAGCTTGGCTTTTGTGGCGTTAGTTGTTATTTTAGCACTTACTTTGTTTAAAATGCCATTTGTCGGAAAAGATATTGGTGCGAGCCACTCAGCCTGCAATGTTTTTTGCTCCAAAAGTTTTTTGATATCGCTAACGCCGACAAGAGCCGAACGGTCTAAATCATAAATGTTGCTTTTGGCGTCTACTGCGCCGCTGTTTTGGTTAAATATAGCGTCAAATCCGAAGCTGAGAGCTATATTTTTGACATTTTCGTTAAATTCACCGTAAGGGTATGAGAAGTATTTTGGCGTGATATCAAGGTGTTTTTTGAAGAGCTTTAGACCTTTTTCAAAATCTTCTTTCAGTTTTTGCTCATCAAACTTTGCCGTGTGCGAATGTGAGTATGAGTGAAACTCAAGCGTTCCGCCGCTTTGCGTAAGTGCCTTCAGCTCGTCCCAATCCATAAAATCAGGGTATTTTTTTTCCGCCGCCTCAACGTACACAAACATCGTGAACGGATACCCAAACTCTTTGAAAACTTCCAAGCCATTTTGTGAAAAACTCTTGTATCCGTCGTCTATGGTGAGGGCTACCCAGTGTTCGGGTACGTGCTCACCGGCGTTTATCTTTGCCACGATACGCTCAAGCGGGACGACTTCGTAGCCGTTGTCTTTGAGATAGCCAAACTGCTTCCTTAACTCACTTTCCGACACGCTTGTAGAGGGGTATCGCTCATCGCCAAAACGATGATACAAAAAGATGTGGGCGTTAGCGAACAGATAAAGCGCGCTGACGCAAAGAAGCAGAAAAAACCTCATTTATTTATTGTCTGTGTTCACCGGTGTACTCGGTGCGACAGGAGCCGAAGGAGCTTCTATCGGGGCTGGTACTGATGTTGAGATAGACTCTACAAGGGAGTTGTTTTTTTGCTGATTGTACATATATACTAACGCTATCGTATTGGCTACAAAAACCAATCCAACCGCAAATGTAAATTTCGCCAAAAAGCCCGCTGGCCCTTTTGCGCCAAAAAGAGACTCATTGCTGCCGCTGTACGCGCCAAGTCCGATGGAAGAGCTTTTTTGCAGCAAAACAGCGATGGTTATGATAATCGCCAAGACAAATTGCATTATAAAAAGAAACTCGGTCATAAAAATCCTTAAGTCAAAATATCCTCAATAAATGCCTAAAATTCAGGTATTACTTTCATAATGAGGAGCAATATTTTACCAAAACGACATTAAAATAATGTTAAAGCCCTCATTGCCGATAGTTTCTGCCCCCAACTATGTCGCCGATATGAAAGATTTTTCCAGCAAAACATAATATTTTTTTTTATGATAAATTTCCAACAAAACATAATATTTTGTACGCTATAAATGCTGTTTTTTTGAAAAATATAGAGTTATTATGGCAATTTTAATTTAATTTCAGTCTCTCTCTTTTTCTTTTCCAAGCAAAAAAATCCTTAAATTTTTGTCGTTACTTAATTATATACTTAAATATAATACTTAAGAGCGTGCTTTTTCCAGATAAACATATTATGTCTTGGCGGAATATATTATGTTTTGCTGGAATACGGCTTTCCCAAGAGGGCATATTTGTCAAAAAGAGGTACTAAATTCAATACTATCCTCACTTGTATCGTTGCAGGCATAATAAAAAAATATGCAAGAAATATCTCAAACTATTTTTTAATGTGTTTTTATACAAATATCGATAACATAATAACTTGTTGCATTTTTTGTTCTTTTGCTTATTTTTGTTAAAATTAATTGAAAAAAGTTCAAATAATCACCATTTTACGGGTCTTTCTTGTTTTTGAGATAACCTGTTTTTCTAAGTAGAACCGATACAAGAGTTGTATTGAAAATAAGACGATGTGCCCAACAAACACACTAGGCAAGAACGTGGAACCAACCAAATTCCACTCAAAAGCCCCTCTGCGCTTGAACGGATAAGTTTTTATTGCATAAAATCACAACATAAATAACATTTTTATATTGTGCGTGTTACAATTCGCGATGGATAAAAATCTTTATAAAATAGACAAATCAGACGAAAA
>JAITNC010000231.1 GCA_031290675.1 Campylobacteraceae bacterium
GTTACACTTAGGGGGAGTTTCTTTGGTTACTTTCTTTGCGGAAAAGAAAGTGACAAGAGCAAGAGTGAACCAAATTAGGAAAAAAGCCAAAGAAATACTGGATTGCCACGTTTGAGTACAAACTCGCAATGACGGAGTGTGGGAGAAACACAGATGCTTCACAAGCTCACTTGCAATGACGAAGAAGTGAATTTTTTTTCTTTCGGTTTACTTTTCTAAAACGCTCATCTTATCCTAGAAAAAAACATTTTTGAAAGCTAATAATTATACTTTCAACCCAAAATGTGAGAAAATGTTATATTTGTGTGAGAAATAAATCATATTCTCAAAACATATTAAAAATAAAATACCAATTATTATTATCCCTATATTACTATTATATTTAACAACAACCACTATACTGAAAGGACAAAAATAAGGTATTTTTAATAGCACAAACCTCCTTGTATCATCTGGGGCTGAGCAGGCGCAAAGCAAAACGCAACCGTTTCCTTAAAAACCTTTAGCCAAAAAAATCTCTATTTTCCAAAAAACCAAGAGATATTTCGCTTACCTTCTGCTTCATTCAGGGCTTCGCTTCAAAAAAACACAAGAAGGGCGTGAGATTAAAACAGAAAATCCATTTTAGTAAGGAGAAACGTATGGAATTTATTATGTATACACTGATAGCCATATCTGTTTTTTTGGTTTGGAGAAAGCCCGCAGAAGAGAAGCTCGCTTTCAGGTTGTTTTGGGCGGGCAGCGCGATGAGTATTATCCTCTTTCTTATCGCTGTGTCAAGCTCTTTTGTACCCGCTATCAATCTTTAAGGAGCAGTCATGAACAATTTTTTTAATGAGAAAAATTTCAACAACTTTATGGCTGCGGCGGTTGGTCTTATACTTATCATACCTGTCGGTGTGGCAAATGTATTTTTGGGTTATATGCACGGCGAAAGCCCTTGCACGCTTTGCGGACACGAGCGATTTATCATGGTGCTGATAGGCGCGCTTGGTATTTTTATGCTGCGCTATGGCCCTAAGATAAAATATATCGCAGGTGTGTTTATCATCTCGTTTTTTGGGCTTTATGCGGCTATGCGCCACACAGCAAACCACTCGTGGAGAGATATAGGTATGGGTTTTGGCGACTCGTTTTTTGGAGTACACACTTACACGTGGGCGCTTTTTATCTTTTGGGTAGTCATCTTGGCTATGGCGTTTTTGATGCTTTTTATCAAAAAAGATAACGCTCTTGGCAAGGATATCTTGGAAAAAGCGACTGTGATAAAACCGCTCAACCTTTACACAAAGAGCATCATCGCCGTATCTTTCGTGATTTTAGTATCAAACGCTCTTCAGATGATTATCTCAAACGGCCCGCCGCCATTTCACGGCACAGGCGACCCCGCGAGATTTACACTTGAGCCAAAACGAATGGTACAAAAGTGGGATATGCACCACGCTTACGAGAATTTTTTTGGCGGCACTATGTCCATTCTCGGCAAAAATAGCGTCAAAGTGCCACATGTAGCGGGCGCAAATGAACTTGATACAAATTTTGACACACTTTTTGAAAACGCCCCTATCGCAAATCCGCAGCCAATGCTGGCGCTAAAATCCAAAAAAGAGCTGCCGTTTAAAGCGACAGGTATATTTGGCGAAGGAAACGCAGCAGGTATAGCGTACGATGAGCTAAGCGGCGAATTTGGCATAGCCACGACATCAGCAGGTTTGTACTTTCTTGATGCCTCACTTGAGCAAGTTACGGACAGCGTTATCGTGGACAAACCAAACGGAAGCGATATAAAATACACCGTAGATGCGACATTTTTAGGCAAAGGCAACCTCATCGCCACAGCGTACAATAAGATAATCTACGGCGCAAAAAAGGTCGGCGCTGATGAGATGGACGACTTTGTTCAATGGTCGGCGTTCAGGGAAAACAGCGGCGATATTATGCCATCATTTGGCGGCGATAAGCCCTATATGACGAGCATGAGAGCGAGAAATGCTTTTGTTTTGAGTATGGCGAAAGACCCTAGCTCATCATATCTTTATATGCTTAGCATACCAAACAAATACGCCCCAAATATCATACTCATCAAGTACGATATGAAGGACAAGATGCTAAGCGAAGAGAGCATTCTCACGCCTTCAGATGAGATAGTCATAAAAGACGAGAGAAAGCTGAGCGAATACTACATAACAAGTGCAGAGATCAAAGACGGCAAACTCTTGGCGTTGAGCAAAAGCTTCAATACTCTTTTGGTCATAGACCTCGCCTCAAAAATGGTTGAGAGTGCGTATCCGCTGCCTGATGTGGGCGACGCTCACGGACTTGCTGTGAAAGACAACTCACTGTTTATCCTAAGCCGCGATGTGGGTAAAGATGTGGTTTTTGAGGTAGAAAGCCCATTATAAAATATAGATAAGCGGATTAGTTGATATTTCGCTTATCTTTTTATCATACTCACCCTCATTGTGGGCTTGCTTGCAATGAGGGCAGGGTAGATGCTTCGCCTCTGAATGACACATAGCAAGAAAAACGATAAGCGGATTATACGATATTCCGCTTATCTGATTTTTTGTCTGTTAAAAGTAGAAATTTACCCCTGCCCTTACGCCGTTTTTGTATTCAGACCACTCCAGGTGAGCCCTTCTTCCTGTGCCATATTCTCTATATTCTACGTCGTACGACTCATATCTCAAGAGGTAAGCCAAATCAATAGATATATTTTTTGTAAAATGGTACGCAGCTCCGAGCGATAAAGATGTGCTTGAAACTCCTGTATTTTCGGTAAACTCTATCCTAGAGTAACCATCTTCAACTCTGGTGTGCTTACTTGTGCTGCCATAACTTAGTTTTGAGGAGATATCTTTATCCTTGTGATAAGTGTCCTGCACGCCAGCTCTGATTTCAAGTCCTGCCGTAAAGCCTAACTTTTTAAACGGAAACGGTTGGTACTCAGCCTCAATGCCTATACCTCCTCCTATTTCACCATTGCTGCGCTCTTTACCATAAAAGAGAGCATAAGCTTTCAGGTCAAGATTTGGAACGATTTGCGCAACACGAGCTCCAAATCTCACATCTCCTCCAAACCAACCGTTTCCGACAAGCTCACTTGAAGATTGCTCACTTTTTATGGTTTTGCTGGATTTTTCGACAAAGGATGTTCCAAGCCCCGTATAAAAACCAATATCCCTAGCGCCAAGAGCAGCTACGCCCAACAATGCCACAAGTGCAATTTTTTTCATCATTACTCCTTTTTAAAAGTTATTCTACCGCCATTATACACAATTTATTAATCTTTTAATGTTTTTTGGTCTATATTTTTATCAAACATAGCATTTTCGTAAGAGAGAAAGCTACGCTAAAATCGCCGTGGCGGCTACTCAATGTCAATTGGTATAATATTCCATTCTTTTTATTTTTTAATTTAAAAACATAAGCATAAATCAATATAGATTTAGCTATAAATAAAGATTGTTAAATTGAAAAGGAGTGAAAATGCTCAAAAAAATATTAACAACGGCAATTTTTCTATTTTTATTGGCAGGCTGCGGGGGCGGCAGTGGTGGTGATGAAATAGTGCGATGGGAAGAGCCTCCAGACCAGGAGAGAAGTTTAAATATAGCAGGAATAGACAATAGCAACAGTGGTGTTAGAGATGATATAGAAGCGTATATCATCAAAAACTATTCTAACCAGCAGCAAAAAAATGCACTATTGCAGTTCGCAAAAGTCGTACAAGACTCTTTGTCAGTTGATACTGCCAATGCGACAGCAGTTCAAGCGATAGATGAGCGGGATTCAAGGGCGTTGCACTGCATATTTTATACATTTGGTTCGGACACAAAAAGTGCCAGCACTGCTTGGCGGAAAATCAGGTCTTTGAGCACAAATACGATAACACGTCTTACAGCTTATATAAAATTTAACAGCGCGATAGACGGAACAACTTCTATACTACCGGAAGAAAACACTTGTGACAGCATTGACACCCAAACACTAAACCCAACCAAAGGGACAGTGATAGCGTTTTTCAATGGCATTTTGAACACGAAGCAAGATGCGAAAGATGCTCTGGAGCACCTTAAAAACTTTTACGGTAAAACCGACACTGTCAGTTATGAGCTTGTGTACAACGACTCTCATGATTTTTATAGCAATGCTATAGAAATTTTTAAGGCGAGATTGGGCAATTCGGGACAGTACGAACTCTACTTTGATATACTCAACGATGGTTCTTGGTATAGTAATTTTTTAAATGCAGCAATCGCATGGTTAAACGATGTTAGCGGAAAAATCAGCAATGATCTTGCTATTTTGTTACAAAACCCGCCAACAACAATTAGCTCGGGGCATCAAGCAAGAATAAACTATTGGTTGAACAATAGCAAAAAAGTGGTTTTTCTAGCTCATTCGCACGGAAATCTTTTTGCAGACGCTGCCTATAACAATAATCGCGCCTATTCGGCTTCTCTCAAAGTGGTGCACCTTGCTCCGGTGTCAGTTGAAACAAATGGGGCACATGTGCTTGCCTTCGAAGATGGAGTTATAAATGCTCTATACAAGGAAACAGACGCTGCCAAGCCGGAAGCTACGCACCATATACCGCCTTATCTACTTAGACTTGCCGGCGCAAACGGCAAAAGAGATACGCTTGGTCATGGATTTGTTGAGATATATATCAACACCACCCACCTTTGGGGAGGATTGTCATCAGGTGTAAGAGAGCGCATAAACGAAGCTATAAGCTCTATTTAGATACTAACTGCCCTCATTTTTTAATGGGGGCACGCATCTATCAAATTTATCTTTTCACTATACATATACGCCCTCACATTTGTGGGGATTTTTGCTTGGCGACACTCCTCTTTGAACTCTTTGGGCATTACAACGCCGTGCAGGGCGGGCGCTATAAATACAGACTCATCGTTTTTGCCCACAGCCATTTTGCCGCTTATGACGCACTCATCAAGCCGTTCTATCTCCTCGCGCTGTTTTGCGCTCAGCACTATCTTGAAAAATTTTGCGATTTTTGCTATCAGGCGTATCTCGTTCTCGTCCCTTTCCAAAATGTAGAGTGATTTTATCTTTTTGTACTCTTTTGGCAGCAGCTTTTCTTTGTCCACCTCAAGCATTCTAAATGAACGCAAAATGCCCTCTTTGTGGCTCTTTAAAAGCGGTTCGCTAAAGTTTTTACGGAAGCGGTTGCGCTCGTATTTGTCGTCAAAATTGCTCTCGTCCACAAAGTATCTGTATCCCTCTTTGCTCAAAAAATCCAAAAGCTCATCTTTTGTGCGCTCAAAAAACGGGCGGGCGATGGAGTAACCCTCCCTCTTTTCATATCGCTCAAACCCGCAAAGCTCAACCGCTCCCCCGCCTCGTGTCAGACGCATGAAAAACCACTCAAGTCTATCTCCGAGGTGGTGCGCCAACAAAAGCACTTTGTAACCCTCTTCTTTGATAATCTGCTCAAAAAACTCGTATCTTATGGCTCTAGCAGCAGCTTCAAAATTTGCCCCCTCCAACTTCACGCTCTTTGTGAAAATTTTTCTTTTGTACGTCTGCGCCAACTCTTTGGCGTACGCTACCTCATCTTTTGAAGCAGAGCGCACGTTATAATCAACGATAGCTATATCAAAAGCTATCTCTTTTTCCAAAAGCGTGTAAAAAAGAGCCGACGAGTCCACTCCGCCCGAAAAAGCGAGCAGATTTTTTGTACTTTTGAGGCTCTGCCAAATGTCAGATTCGTTTTGTAACTGTCGCAAGCAATTTGTCCCCCGCACGCTCGGTTATGAAGCCCTCAACCATATCGCCTGTTTTTAAGCCCTCAACTTCGCTCTCGTTTATCAAAACTTCGCCGTCTATCTCGCTGATACACTCCAAACGGCGTGCGCCCAAAAGCAGTTCGTGTTCGCTGCTCTCGCCCTCTATCACGAGTGTAACTTTTTTGCCGACCTGCTCCAAAAGCCTTTTTTGCGTGTTTTTTTTGACCGCATTTTCTATCTTTTTTAGCCTCAAGTTGAGCGTTTTTGTGGGGATTTTGTCCGCCATATCGTAAGCCGCCGTCCCCTCCTCGTCCGAATAAGCAAATATATTTACCCTGTCAAACTCAAACTCTTTGGCGAAGGCGAGAAGAGTTTCAAACTCCTCATCGCTCTCACTCGGGTGTCCTACGATAAAACTCGTGCGCACAAATGAACCCTCCGCCGCCCTCATCAGCCCCAACTGCTCTTTTATACGCTCTGCTCCTGCGCCTCTTTTCATCTTTTTTAGCATGACCTCATCTATGTGCTGCACGGGCATATCAAAATAGTTATGAAACACGCGGGAAGTGATGATGCGTTTTATCAGGGCGTTTGAAGTCGTCGTGGGGTAAAGATATAGTATTCTCGCACTTTTCACGCCCGATATCTTTTCCACTGCGTCTATGAGCGGGATAAGTCCGTCTTCTATCTTTTTATCTCTCAGATACGAACTGCTGTCCTGCGAAATAAAACTAAAATCATAAATGCCCTGCTTGGCGAGGTTTTCTACCTCTTTCACGACGCTTGCTATCTCACGGGACTTGAGTTTGCCCTTGAAACTTGGTATGGCACAGAAACTACACTGCTGGTTGCACCCTTCGGAGAGTTTGATGTAGGCGTGAACATTTGAGCCCGTTATGACACGCTCTTCGTTGTTGATGAGGTAAGTTCCCGCCGAAAAACGGCTTTTGCGGCTCTTGACAAGCTCGTCTATATGGTCATAATCGCCAACGCCCGTAAAGACATCAACCTCAGGCAGCTCCTCCATCAACTGCTCTTTATACCTCTCGCTCAAACAGCCGCTCACGACGAGCAAAGAGCCTTTTTTGCGCTGTTCGTGCAGGGAAAATATAGTCCTCAAGCTCTCCTCTTTCGCCGCCCCGATAAACCCGCAAGTGTTTACTATCAGCACGTCCGCCGACTTTGGCTCGTCCGTGAGAGTGTAAGCACGTAGGCGTCCTAACATCACTTCGCTGTCTATGAGGTTTTTATTACAGCCGAGCGATATAAGATGAAGTTTTTTATCCATTTTCAAATCCATAAATTGTCTATAAGTCTTATTTTGCCGACAAACGCCGCTATCAACAAAATCGTCTCTTTTATGACTATCGTTTCTCTCGGGTCAAAGTCCCTTGACAAAACTTTGGCGTAGTCAACCTTCAAATCCTTCAATGCCTCAAGCATGATGAGCTCTACCTTGTTGGCGTCCCGCTCGCCTTTCATGATGGCTTGCGAAGCGTTTTTCAGGGCTATGCTGAGAGCCAACGCCTGCTCTTTCTCGCTTTGCGTGAGGTAACCGTTGCGTGAGCTCATCGCAAGTCCGTCAGCTTCACGTACTATATCACATGGGACGATATTGACGCTTAAAAAAAGAGTTTTTACCATATTTTGTATGAGATAGAGCTGTTGAGCGTCTTTCTTGCCAAAATATGCATTTGTCGGGCGCACTAAGTTGAACAGCTTGAGTACAACCCGCAAAACTCCGTCAAAATGACCCGGCCTGCTCTCGCCCTCAAGGATATAGGCGAGATTTTTGGGCGCAAGTATCTCAGGCTCTATTTGCGTGTAAATATCGTCGCTTTGGGGCATAAACACTATATCCACACCCGAGAGTGTACATATCTTTTGGTCTGCTTCCTCACGCCTCGGGTATCTCTCGTAGTCCTCTTTGGGCAAAAACTGCTTTGGATTTACGAAGATAGAAACGATGACGTTGTCGTTTTGCATTCTTGCTTGTTTGATGAGCGAAAGGTGTCCGTTGTGCAGCGCACCCATAGTCGGCACCAAGCCAACACTGCCTTTTAGCTCGCTGCGAGCGGCGATGAGCTCTTTTGTTGATGATATTGTTCTCATTTTGGCTACTTTTATTGTAGAATTGTTTTTTTAAAAAGGGATTATATCAAAATTTGGAGTTAGCTTGGATAGTTATGAATACACGGAACTTTTAAAAAAGCTTGTCATCAAGACAGACAACGTAGCAAAAATAATCAAAGTTGATGATTTGATGAGCAGGCTAAAAGAGATAGAAGAGATAGAACAAAGCCCAAGTTATTGGCAGGACGCACAAAATGCGGGCGTGATAGCCAAAGAGAAAACAAAGCTCATAAACATTCACAAAAAATATCAAGACGCAAAAAGCGCAGTGGGCGACGCAAAAGAGTTGTGGGATATGGCGAACGACGAAAATGACGCAAACACGGTAACCGCACTCATGGAAGACGCACCAAATCTTGAGAGCGTGATAACAAATCTTGAAATATCCGTGATGCTCAGCGGCGAACACGACGTATCAAACGCTATAGTGAGCATTCACCCCGGAGCCGGCGGGACGGAGTCGCAGGATTGGGCGAGCATGCTGTACCGAATGTACCTCAGGTGGAGCGAGCGAATGGGCTACAAAGTAGAAACGCTTGACTTTCAGGAGGGCGAGGAAGCGGGGCTGAAAGATGTCAGCTTTATCGTCAAGGGCGAGAACGCTTACGGGTATATGAAAGCCGAAAACGGCATACACAGGCTCGTGCGCATAAGCCCGTTTGACGCAAATGCCAAACGCCACACATCGTTTAGCTCTGTCATGGTCAGCCCCGAGGTTGATGACGACATAGACATCGTGATAGAAGAGAAAGACATCAGAATAGACACGTACAGGGCGAGCGGCGCAGGCGGACAGCACGTCAATAAAACCGAAAGTGCGATAAGAATCACACACATACCGACAAATATAGTCGTGCAGTGCCAAAACGACAGAAGCCAGCACAAAAACAAAGCGAGCGCTTTGAAAATGCTCAAATCAAGATTGTATGAACTAGAGCTTGAAAAACAACAAGCGGTCAAGGACGGAACGCCAAAAAGCGATATCGGCTGGGGGCATCAGATAAGAAGTTATGTACTTGCACCTTACCAGCAAGTCAAAGACGCGAGGAGCAACATCGCCTACTCGCAGGTGGACGCCATACTTGACGGAGATATCACAAAAATCATAGAAGATGT
>JAITNC010000044.1 GCA_031290675.1 Campylobacteraceae bacterium
AGAAAAGATATAGAGCTTGTCGCCGTAAACGATACGGCTAGCCGCGATATGACAAAACAGCTGTTGAAATACGACAGCGTTCACGGGACTTTTGGGGGAGATGTTGAGTGGTTGGACGATAACTATCTGCAGATAGGCAGCTCAAAGGTCAAAATGTTCTCTACACGAGATGCGGGCGAGCTTGACTTCGCCAGATACGGCGCTGATGTCGTACTTGAGTGTACGGGTGCGTTTTTGACACAGGAAAAAGCGCAGGTTTTCATAAATATGGGTGCGAAAAAAGTGCTCTTTTCAGCTCCGGCGAAAGATGACACTCCGACATTTGTCTTAGGCGTAAACGAGGAGAGTTACAACGGGCAAAAGATAGTTTCAAACGCCAGCTGTACGACAAACTGTCTTGCTCCTATCGCTAAAGTGATTGATGATATGTTTGGCATACAAAAAGGCTTGATGACTACGATACACTCATACACAAACGACCAAAATATTTTAGATGTGAAACACTCAAAAGATTTACGAAGAGCGAGAGCGGCTGCTTTAAATATCATACCTACAACGACGGGAGCTGCGAAAGCTATAGGCTTGGTGCTGCCGCACTTAAAAGGCAAACTTCACGGGCAAAGCGTGAGAGTGCCGACTCCAAATGTGTCTATGGTGGATTTGAATGTTTTGGTTTCAAAAGATACTACCAAAGATGAGGTAAACGCTGTTTTGAGAGCAAAAGCCAAAGGCGAGATGAAAGGCATCTTGGAGTTTGACGAAGAGTTTAGGGTTTCTGCTGATTTTCAGACGAGCTCATACAGTGCTGTCGTGGCGGCGGATTTGACGCAGGTAGTTGATAAAAATATGATAAAAGTTATGGCTTGGTACGATAACGAGTGGGGATACACAAGCAGGCTTCTTGATATGGCGATTTATATTTCAAAAAATTAAGGATTAACATATGGGTACGGTCAGGTCTATAAGAGATATCAATATAAACGGTAAAAAAGTTTTTATCCGTTGCGATTTTAATATTCCGATGGACGAGTTTTCAAATATCACAGACGACAGGCGTGTGCGCTCCGCGATACCTACTGTCAAGTATTGCTTAGATAACGAATGCAGCGTTATCTTGGCGAGCCACTTGGGACGACCCAAAGGGGTTGATGGCAAGTTTTCTCTAAAACCCGTAGCGAAGCGTTTGAGCCGACTGTTGGACAGAGATGTGATAATGGCGGAAGATGTCGTAGGGCAAGACGCCAAAACAAAAGCCGCCAACTTGAAAACAGGCGATGTCTTGCTGCTTGAAAATCTTAGATTTGAGAGCGGCGAAACAAAAAATGACGAAACTTTGGCCAAAGAGTTGGCTGGACTTGCTGATGTGTATATCAATGACGCTTTCGGCGTGTGCCACAGGGCGCACTCATCTGTTGAGGCTGTTACGAGATTTTTTGATGATGAGCATAAAGCGGCGGGATTTTTGCTCCAAAAAGAGATAGAATTTTCGCAAAATCTCTTAAAAAAACCAACACGTCCGTTCGTGGCTGTCGTGGGCGGCAGCAAAGTCAGCGGCAAACTGCAGGCTTTGAACAATCTATTGCCTCGTGTAGACAAAGTGATAGTCGGCGGCGGTATGGCTTTCACGTTTTTGAAGGCGAGAGGTTATGATGTAGGAAACTCTTTGGTAGAAGAGGATTTGGTAGAGGAAGCTTATAAAATCATACAAAAAGCCAAAGAGCTTAAAGTCAAATTTTATCTGCCCGTAGATGTTCTCGCCGCACAGACATTTTCAGCGGACTCGGCTATCAAGTTTGTAACAACCCAAGAGATACCGTCCGGCTGGATAGGGCTTGATATAGGGCCGGCTTCTGTCAGGGTCTTTAAAGAGGCGTTGGCAGACGCTCAGACTATCCTCTGGAACGGACCTATGGGCGTGTTTGAGATAGATAAGTTTTCAAAAGGAAGTATCAAAATATCTCACGCTATCGCTGAAGCGCACGCTACGACAGTGGTCGGCGGCGGCGATACGGCTGATGTGGTAAATCGTGCGGGCGACACTGATGAGATGACGTTTATCTCAACAGGCGGCGGGGCTAGTTTGGAGTTGATAGAAGGCAAAGAGCTTCCGGGCGTTAAAGTTTTGAGAGTTAGAGAAGACACATGATAGTCGCCGCCAACTTCAAAACAAACCACACAAGAGCCAGCACGGCGAATTATATTGAGGCGTTAGAGCTTTTTTTGGACGCTTATCCTAACTCTTGCGATGTGAGGGTTTATCCGCCCGCAACTGCACTTTTGAGGGCTGATTTGTCTGCTCACGTCAAGGTGGGGGCGCAAAACTTTTATCCTGCCATAAGCGGCGCTTACACGGGCGAGATAGGAGCTGAGCAGCTAAATGAGTTTGAGATAAAAAGCGTTTTGATAGGACACAGTGAACGAAGGGTTACCCTGAAAGAGTCGCAAGAGCTTGTAGCCCAAAAATACGCTTTCGCGAAAGAAAATGGCTGGGAGATTGTATATTGTATAGGAGAGCCAAAAGCTGTGCGGGAGAGAGGGCTTGGAGCTGTTATGGAGTATCTTTGGTTTCAGTTTGAAGGTATAGACACAAACTACGAAAAACTCTCAATAGCTTATGAGCCTATCTGGGCTATCGGTACGGGAGTGAGTGCCGGCGTGAAAGATATAGCTGAGGTTTTGTCAGCTTTGAAAAGTGAGCTTGCTCAAACTCCACTGCTTTACGGCGGAAGTGTGAGCGTGGACAATCTCTCATCTATAGTGTCGCTGGACTCTTGCGGCGGCGTGCTTGTGGGCAGTGCCGGCTTAGATGCGGCGAATTTTTGCAAACTTATACAAATAGCGCAAAATGCGCAAAAACGATAAAAAGGAATTTCAAATGTTGATGCAAGGTAAAAAAGGGTTGATTGTCGGAATCGCCAATAACAAATCAATAGCGTATGGTATAGCTGAAGCGTGCCACAAACAAGGCGCGCAACTGGCATTCACGTATCTCAATGAGTCGCTTGAAAAGAGGGTGCGCCCGATAGCTGACGAGTTTGGCAACGGCAAATATGTCTATCCGCTTGATGTAAATAAACCCGAAGAGTTAGACGCACTTCGTGGGTATATAGAAAAAGATATGGGCAAGATAGACTTTTTGGTGCATTCTGTGGCTTATGCGCCTCGTGAAGCGTTGGACGGGAAGTTTGTAGATACGAGCAGAGAGGCTTTTGACATAGCTTTGGGAACTTCTGTCTACTCGCTGATAAGCCTGACAAGAGCGTGCCTCCCTGTGTTGAATGACGGTGGTTCTATCTTGACGCTATCATACCTTGGCGGACCGAAATATGTCCCTCATTATAATGTGATGGGTGTGGCAAAAGCGGCGTTGGAGTCCAGCGTGCGCTATCTTGCTGTGGATTGCGGCGAGCGGGGCATAAGAGTAAACGCGATAAGCGCAGGGCCTATCAAAACTCTTGCGGCGAGCGGAATAGGCGACTTTAGAATGATACTCAAGTGGAACGAGCTAAACACGCCGCTTGGCAAAAACGTAACGATAGAAGAGGTCGGCAACAGCTCAATGTACCTTTTGAGCGATTTGTCTAAAAGCGTGAGCGGCGAGGTGCATTATGTGGACGCAGGATACAACATCATGGGACTTGGACGTGTAACGCACGATGACGAGGGCAAGACAGTTTTTGCGTGGGACGTTAAAAAATCTTAACTGCAATTTATAAAAAGGAGAATTTATGCTGCAAGATAAAATTTTTGAGGTTGTATACGCTCGCCCTGAGCTTTTCAACGATGATTTTAGGGAGTCTATTATTCGTGGGATAGTAGAGATTGGAATGAATATAGACCAAGCTATCATAGCGGGAGGCGACTACTCGTTTGCAGTGTCGGCGGACGAAAGCGTTTGGGGTGAGGACGCAAATCCGTATCGTGTGATAGACGCTCAAATGTCAAATCCCGACAACAGCTCTATAAAATTAACCTTTCACAATGACAGCCAGTTTAGTGAGGATAACTCTGTCAGTTTTCAAGTTGAGGTAAAACAAGGCAAAGTCGTTTCCATAACAAGGTTGTAAATAATTTCATCACAATAAGGAGTTTAATATGAATATCAAAAACACACTTTTAGCCATCATAGGCTTCATACCTTTTCTTTCAGGCTGCTCAAATCTGCCGTTGGAAGTGCCAAATCAAAATTCTGAAGTTGTAGAGGTGCGAGCTGAGCCTGCTAATGATAACTTTGAGGCGTCTGTTGCTCGTGGAGTAGTGGAGATTGGAATGGATATAGAGCAAGCTATCACAGCTGGAGGCAGCTTCTCATTTGTAGTGTCGGCGGACGAAAGTGTTTGGGGTGAGGACGCAAATCCGTATCGTGTGATAGGTGCTCAAAAGTCAAATCCTGATAATAGCCGTATAAAGTTTACTTTTCACAATAGCCGTCAATTTGGCGAAGAAAAATCTGTCAGTTTTCAAGTTGAGATAAAACTGGGCAAAGTCGTTTCTATAACAAGACTGTAGATAATTTCATCACAATAAGGAGTTTAATATGAATATCAAAAACACACTTTTAGCCATCGTAGGCTTCATACCTTTTCTTTCAGGCTGCTCAAATCTGCCGTTGGAAGTACCGATAGACTTAAGCAAAGCGGGAAATGTGGTTGAGTTTGAGGCTGTCGTTACCTCCGATAACTACACGGCTAATCCGACACTGTTATTTTATGTGCCTGACTATGTGACAAAAAATCCTCAAGGGGAAACAGAGGTTATGCGACAAAGACGCGAAGTGTATGATTTTTTGGGGGAATCACAGTGGAAACAAAATGGTAAAATAGGAGAAGTATTTCCTATTCATCTATCTATCCACAAACTTACGAAAACAGGTAAAGAGTTGATAGTTGATAAGGTTATTGAAACAAAGGGCAATGATGGCGGGTGGGGTGGACAGTACACAAGAAGGCTTGGTTGGTATGAGCTCAATAAAGGTAAATATATCGTGAGGTTTGAAACTTTAAAAGATATAGAGTTTCTGAGAGATAAAAAATGCACTATATATTTTGGTAGACGCGTACAAAAAGTATAATTACAAAAGGAGGAGAAAACAATGCCAGATTACACTTTGACGATTAAGATAGCAGAGGGCGGCACAGAGCATATAGACGAAAATGGGAAAGCCACTACTTCAGCGGCAGGGCATATGTGGTATTCACTCTCAGATGGAGAGGGTAACAAATCATCATATGGTTTTGCGTCTGACGAGGCTAAAGCCAAACCATTTGGCAAAGGGCAGTGGATAACAACAGATGACGCAACTTATCAAGATACTTACTACACAGTTCAGATACCTATAAGCGAAGCAGAGTATAAGGCACTAAAAGAGTTTGGTGAGGCTCCAAAAGCTCACGGTTTTGATGCTGATAGATACAACGCTTTGAACAATAGCTGCATAGATTTCACGTGGAAAGCTTTGGAAACTGCCGGTCTGAACGAAAAGTGCTATGAGGGCAAAATACTTCCCACCTCAAACGCCAAAAAGATAGATAAAGAGATATACGAACATATGTTTAAAGACCAAAAGGGTTGGAGCGATACGTGGAACGACATAAATAAAAATAGCAAACATC
>JAITNC010000134.1 GCA_031290675.1 Campylobacteraceae bacterium
GCTTAAGTAATTTTACAGTAAAATCTCACGCTAAAAATTAATATTAAGGAACTGTATGAAGCGTACATATCAGCCGCATAAAACACCAAGTAAAAGAACTCACGGGTTCAGAGCCAGAATGAAGACAAAAAACGGCAGGAAAGTATTGAACGCACGACGTGCAAAAGGTAGAAAAAGATTGGCAGTTTAGGTTCTTACCGCTCTTTGAAAAACAGCGGTGAGTTTGGGGAAATTTACAAAGTTGCGAACAGATGGCACTGCGATAGTGCTGTGATTTTTTACAAAGTATCAGACGAGAATAGGGCTGGTTTTGTGGCGAGCAAAAAAGTAGGCAACGCCGTCAAGCGAAACTCAGCCAAACGAAGGCTCAAAGCGTTATTTTACGAGTTACAAAACGAACTCAAAAGCGGGACTTACGTCTTTATCGCCAAAGAGGTGATAAAAGATATAGACTACAAGCGTTTAAAAAGCTCGCTTTTATGGTCATTTAGAAGGCTGGAATGCCTTAAATGAAAAAGGCGTTGCTTTGGCTTTTGTGGATTTATCAAAAGTTTTTTACGCTTTTGAGTTTCGGGAGCTGCCGCTACTACCCGACCTGTTCGGAGTATGCAAAATGGCAGATAGAGTACAACAACATATTTGAAGCGTTTTTGTACGCAATTCTTAGGATTTTGCGGTGCAATCAGCTTTTTAGGGGCGGTATTGATTATCCGAAGATAAGAAAAAACAGGATAAAAAAGCCCAAGCTTTTAAAGCGCTCGTTTGGAAAGATAGACATTGTTGTGTGGTTTGTTCCGACAGACAGGGGAAGATTTTTTATAGTAAAATCACTCGGCAATGCAAAAAAATGAATTTTAAGGATTTTTCGTGTTTTTAGATAAAATGAGCTCACAACAAAGGGTTATACTGGCAGTTTCTCTGGCTTTTCTTTTTTATGTTTTATATGTCTACTTTTTCGTTCCGAAGCAAGTCGCCCAAAATCAAAATATAACAACAACCAGCGAATTTGCTGCAAACCAAGCTCCTCAAGAAGCAGGAGAAGTAAGTGCTAAAAGCGCGCCTGCGGGCGGTGTCGTCAGTTCTGACGAGATAATAGCGAAAATTGAAGCTGATGATTTTGAGATACATATAGACAAACTTGGACGCATATCCAAGTACTACTTAAACGGCGAAAATTTTAAAAATGAAAATGGCGAGAGGATACAGCTGTTAGACCAAAGCTATGCTCTTTTGCCTTTGGAGATAAGATTTTCCGATACAAAACTCAACAATGAGGCATTTATCACCTCTTATACCGCCGACAAATCGTCCATAACGCTGCAAGGCGAACCACAGACTTTGAGCTTAAAACAAGAGCTTGACGGAGTGAGTGTTGAGAAGCAGATAACATTTACGCAAAAGCAAGGCTATAGCGTCCAAGTGTCGCTCTCAACGCCTAAAGGCTACTTTATAAGCACAGGTTTCAGACCAAATCAGTTAGCTGACGGTTACGCTTTTCACGGAGCTATCGTCAAAAAAAGCGACGGTTCTTTGGAAAAGATAGACGACGGCTCGCTAAAACAGCAGGAAAATTTTAACGGAACGCTGTTTGTGGCGGCGTCAGACAGGTATTATACTACCTTGTTGGCGAGCGTTGAGCAAAATGGCTTGGACGTGAGCATAGTTCCGGGGAAAGATAAAGACCCAAATATTTTTATCAAAGGTCAAGAGAGCTTAAAACTTCAAGGTTATATAGGTCCAAAATCAAGAGCAAATATACGCTCAGTTGATGAAAATTTTGACGATGTCATAGAGTACGGATTTTTTACGTGGATATCAAAACCCGTATTTTCATTTCTCTATTTTATCCACTCAAATGTAGGAAATTGGGGCTGGTCTATAGTCATTATGACGCTTTTGATACGTCTTGTTTTGTACCCTTTGACATACAAAGGTATGGTTTCCATGAACAGGCTCAAAGAGTTGATGCCTAAAGTGAAAGAGCTGCAAGAGAAGTACAAAAGCGACAAGCAAAAACTAAATATGCACGTGATGGAGCTGTACAAAAAACACGGCGCGAACCCGATGGGCGGTTGTCTGCCGATACTTGTGCAGATACCTATATTTTTCGCTATTTATAGGGTTTTGGTAAATACTATAGAGCTTAAAAATTCTGAATGGATATTTTGGGTGCAAGACCTTGCGGTGAGAGACCCGTACTTTATACTACCTGTCGCTATGGGACTTACGATGTTTTTACAACAAAGAATCACCCCGACAAACTTTACAGACCCGATGCAAGAAAAGATTATGAAGTTTTTGCCGCTCATCTTTACGATATTCTTTTTGTGGTTTCCGGCAGGCTTGACGCTTTACTGGTTCGTAAACAATCTATTTTCAATGGCACAGCAGATGTACGTAAACAGACTGTTTGCACGTAAAAAAGCAGAGAGAGAAAAGGCACATCAATGATACGAGTAGAAGCAAATACACTGGAAGAGGCGTATTCTAAGGCTGCTGGAGAGTTGTCGTGCTCAGTCACGGAACTTGACCTAAGCGTTATCCAATACCCAAAGAACGGCTTTTTTGGTATCGGCAAAAAAACTGCCATAGTTGAGGCGAAAAGGATAGGCAGTAAAAATTTCAATCAAAGAAATGAGCAGAAAAACGAGCAAAGAAACGAACAAAAGCACGATAAAAATTTTCATAACAAAAACAGAAACGCTCATCAACACAACAATAAAAAGCCTGTAGAAAAAACAGCCGAGAAAAAAGAGCCTTATGTCAAACCGACTTATGAGAACAAAAAAGCGGAGCAGGCAGAGCAGACTAAAAGTGTTGCGACGGCGAGCGTAGAAACACGCAAAGAACATAAAGAAGCGCCACGAAAAAGAGAACCGCTGAACACAAGCACGCCTTTTGACGAGCAGTTTCATAAAGAAAAGACAGACCCAAACAGTATCACCCTTGAAGTCAGAGAAAAAATCAAAACACTTTTTGACAATCTTTGCTTTGAGGTGTCAAGCATAAATGTGTCTGTTTACGACGAAGGAACTCTGCTGATAGAGTTAGACGGGCCGGACGCCGCACTTTTGATAGGCAAAGAGGGTTGCAGATATAAAGCGCTTTCATATATGTTTTATAGTTGGATAAATATCAAATACGGGCTTGGTATCAGGCTTGAGATAGCCGAGTTTTTGAAAAATCAAGAGGAGATGATGGGCAGGTATCTATCGCCTATCATAGAGCGCATACATATGCACGGCAGAGGGCAGACCAAGATACTTGACGGCGTGCTTATCAAGATAGCTCTTGAACGCTTAAGAGGCGAGTTTCCCGAAAAATATGTCGGTATCAAAAACGGCAGGGACGGCGGGAGATTTATCGTCGTAAACGACTTTAACAGGAAAAATACATAAATACTATAGCTGCTATCGCGACCGCTCACGGGCTTGGTTCTATAGCGGTCGTGAGAGTGAGCGGAGAGAGGGCTTATGAGATAGCCCTTCATCTCTCACACAAATCTTCTTTAACCCCAAGAAATGCTACATTGTCTTACGTATATGATGAGAAAGAAGAGTTGATAGACCAAGTCATCATCTTGTATTTCAAAGCCCCGCACAGTTACACCGCCGAAGATGTAGTTGAGTTTCAGTGCCACGGCGGTATCGTTGTGGCAAATATGATACTTGAAGCCGTGATAAACGCCGGTGCAAGAGCGGCGAGGGCGGGGGAGTTTACAAAAAGGGCGTTTCTAAACGGTCGCATAGATTTGAGCAAAGCCGAAGCGATAGGCAAGCTGATAGAAGCCAAAAGTGTGAGTGCGGCGAAACTTCTCTCACGCCACCTCAAAGGCGAATTGCAAGGCTTTGTGGACAGGGCGAGAGATGATTTGCTTGAGATTATAGCTTTTGTTGAAGTTACTATTGACTACGCTGAGGAAGATTTGCCTGAGGATTTGGCGAAGCGGACAGAGGAGAAACTGACCCTTTTGATAGCCTCACTTGAGCGGATTTTGGAGAACTCAAAACAGCGTGAAGGGTTGATAGACGGCTTCAAAATAGCGATAGTCGGCAAAACAAATGTCGGTAAAAGCTCGCTTTTGAACAAGCTTTTGCACTATGAGCGGGCTATCACGAGCGACATAGAAGGCACTACGAGAGATACCATAGAAGAAGAGATAAAGATAGGCACGCACATAGTGAAGTTTGTTGATACTGCGGGCATCAGAGAGGCTGGCGATGAGATAGAAAAGATAGGCATAGAACGCTCGCTGGAGGCTATAAAAAATGCTGACATCATCATAGGTATTTTTGACAACTCGCGAATTGCCGACGATAAAGACTTGATGATATTGAAGCTTTTGAGCGAAAACAAATCAGACAAAAAAGTCATCTGCGTGCTAAACAAGTGCGATTTGAAGGGGTATTTTGACCTCTCTTTGCTTGAATGCCCCGTACAGATAAGCTGCAAGCAAGATGTGAGGGCGCTCACGGACACGCTGAACGACTACCTAAACACGCTTGATATCGGCGAGGAGATAATGCTCAGCTCACTAAGGCAGATAACAGCCGTAACGCAAACTCTAAACTCACTCAAAACTTCGCAGGATTTACTCCATGAGGGCGCACTGGAGCTTTTCTCTTATCATCTCAACGACGCCATCACCTCCCTCTCGTCCATCACAAGAGCTTACGAGCGAGATGAGATACTTGAGGCGATGTTTAGTAAATTTTGTCTTGGCAAGTGAAATAAAACTACTTTAGCACGTATAGTGGTTTGCAAAAGTTTCCTCTCTTTAACGCACTAATAAGCCCTTTTTTTGTAAAATTCTACAATATTTGTTTTAAGGTTATCCAATGAAAACTATCGGCGAGATTTTGAAAGCTCACA
>JAITNC010000222.1 GCA_031290675.1 Campylobacteraceae bacterium
TTTAATAAAACCTTACAAGGAAAAGTTATAAATATAACAAGAGTGGTGTTTTTAATGCGGCTTGGGTACAATGCAATGTCTTTATCTCAACACAAAGCTTATAAATGAATATCTGATAAAACCTTTACAAGGAGAGAAGTTATGAATATAACAAGAGAGGCGTTTTTGACGCGGCTTGGGTACAATGTAACGGACGCACTGTTGGCGCAGCTTGAAAAAGTGAGCGGCAACACCACAGAGTTTGAGCGCATAGCGAGCCACATCGTAACGCTAAACGACACGCTGAGGGCGTATGACTCATTTGTCGTACTTTCCAACTCACACGACTTTTTGAAGATAAAAAATCAAGCCAAAGCGGGGTTTGCCGCCGAAGCCAACAGCCTTATAAACAGTTGGGCAAAAAAGTATAAAGTAGATATTGAGAAGGTTGATGGCAAAGAAACGTTTTATATCAAGGGCTACGAGAAGGGCTAAACAACATCACTTTATCACAATAAGTTGTTTGTAAGACTAAAACGAATATAATTTTTGCTCGACTTGTTTAGACAAGTTAGAAAACATTAAGGATTTTACTATGTTGTTGAAAAATAGCACCGTAAGCCGCATCGTGGGATTTGTGCTTGTTTTGGTTTTTTTAGGCGGTTGTTCATCTTTATTTGATCCAAAATCAGACGAACAATTGACAGTTGCCAAAGCTCAAAAAGAGATAAAAGTGGGTATGAGTTCCGCTGAAGTTATTGAGGTTATGGGCTCACCAAACATCATCTCCACCGATAGCGATAGACGAGAGGTTTGGGTATATGATAAAATCTCAACCCAAGAAGCTTCAAAAAGTGCCTCAGGCGGACTTATATTATTTTTTAGCGGTAGAAGCTCAAGTTCCGCAAAATCCCAAAGAACTCTTACTGTAATTGTCAAATTTGACAGCGAGCAAAAAGTAAGAGATGTCGCATACCATACTTCAAGTTTTTAAATTATAGGAGATTTATTTGAAAAAATATATTATTAATGTATTTTTGATGTGTGCAGCTATGATATTTTTATCGGGGTGTACATCAACTCCTACTGCAAAAGATATGGTAAGTATAGAAGAATCTACGCTTCAAGAGAGGCAGATGCAGACGAGAAGCTTTGACACAGCAAATGAGTCTGTGATATTTTCATCAAGCGTTGCGACACTTCAAGACCTTGGATTTAACATAGACGAAATCGATAGAAATTTTGGGTTGATCACGTGCTCAAAGACGAGAGATGCGAGGGAAGTTGGTGCGCAGGTAGGCAATTTTTTCTTAGGCCTTGCGGGTGCTCTCGTAGGTATTCACGTCGGTGACAATACTGACAATATGCAAACTATCTTAGTTACAGTTGTGACCACCCCCAAAGAGATACAAGACAAGACAAATGTCAGAATAAACATCAAAAGAATCATCAGAAACAAACAAGGGTATATCAAAACGATTGAAACCGTTAGCGAACCTAGCATATATGATGAATTTTTTGGAAGATTATCAAAAGCAGTTTTTTTGGAGGCAAGTAACATATGAAAAGATATTTCAGTTTAGTTGGTATATTGGTGGTGGCAGTAGTTTTTATTGGTTGTGCTACGGACTCAAAACAGTTGATACTCGACGATGTTCAACAGGTAGAGGTCAGAAGTTATCAGACCAGGACATATGAACAGCCAAAGCCTGCGGTATTGAGAGCTGTAGTTTCTACGCTACAGGACTTAAGCTTCATAGCCGACAAAGTAGATATGGAAAGCGGTACGGTTACAGCGACCAAATTAACTCAGCGTGCATCATTAAAAATCACTATAGTCGCCAGGGAAAAGGGCGATAACGCGACCAATGTCAGGGCAAATGCTCAGTTTAGTTCCGCAGGCTCGATGCCAAAAGCGGTAGATGACCCTGAAACATACAATGCATTTTTTACAGCATTGGACAAGGCAGTATTTTTAGATAATGAGGGAATATAAAAAACAGGCACATTTGTGCCTGTTTTACTTATAACTCATCTCTCTTTAGCCTGTGTCACATCGCTTCTTAAGGTATAGCCTAAAATATCAAAATTACACCCCGTGATTTTGGGCAAATGTTCTATTTTTGATAAAATCTTGCTAAAATTTCTCAATATTATTTAAATATCACCATTATAATAAGTTACTTATAAGATAAAATTAAATATACTTTTCAATCAACTTGTTAAAACAAGTTAAAATCTTATAAGGAGAATATTTTGAAAAAAATGTCATTTAGAAAATTGTTACTTATCGGAAGCTTAATGGGACTTACTGTCTCGCCTGTGTTGGCTGACGACAATGGTTGGTTTGTAGGTGTCGAGGGGGGGGCAGGCAAGGTATTTGCTGGTGATGCCGTTGACGGCACCTCTATAGATTTTGGCATCAAAGCCGGTTACTATCTGAACGCTAACTCAAGAGCTTATGTTGCTTACAACAGAAATAGCAATGCAGAAACAACATACGCTACATCCTACAATTCAAACAACGGTATTACTACTACTTGGAGTAGTACAACCAGTGTAGATGTACTTGGAGCAGGATATGATGTTTTGTTAGGACAGAGTAGCTTAAAGCTTGTTGCAGGTGGTCAAGTCGGACTTGGTATGGTTACCTTTGAAGAAGAGATTTCCAATAGTGCAGGTGCCTCGATTGCTGTTTCGGACAGTAAAATAGGACTAAATCTTGGTCTTAAAGTGGGCGGTCTTTATGACATCACCGAAAACCATAAAGTTGAGTTAGGGCTTAAAGCCGCATTAACTACCGTTACAGTTGATGATTCGTATACAAAACATATTGGAATTTACGCTGGATATAGCTACAAATTCTAATTTTTGCCCTCCACACGGGGGGCAAAACTACTCCCTCTCCTCAATCCACGCCAATATCACCATCTTAAATGTAGCGTAAAACATCAAAGCATACCCTGCGATTTTGACAAGCATACTCACAAACCAATCATAACCAACCAATCCAAAAGCCGATAGAACCGTGTAAAAATCGTGATAGCCATCAACGCCGAGAAAAGAGTTGGAAGCGCTCACATACAGCCCTTCGTGAGCGGTTGCGATATACCAAGCGGTGTATTGGGACGAGAAGCCTACAAAAAACAGCCCTATATAAAAACCAAAGTTATCTCCTCGCTTCTTGCAGATGCAGCCCGGCAAAAATGGAAAAAGCAACTGAAAAAGCGTGCCGTTTAGAGCTGTGAAAAAATCAGGACAATGAGCCAAATAACACACCCCATGTCCGCTTTCGTGCACCCAGCCAAGCGTAGTGTTTATCACGTAAGAGTAGAGGATAAAAATCTCTTTTAAAAAACTATCTCCGTACAAAAAATGCTCATAAGGTTTGTATTTCATAAATAACAGCAAAAACAAAAAGCACAGTATTGCTATCGTTTTTTGCGCTGTTTTTGTGATTTTTGGCTCATTTTCCACTTTGTCGTCCGCTTTAAAATAATTTCAAGATTTTTAGCTTGTATATTTTAGCGTCTCATTGGTAGTTTTTACTTAAATCAAAACAACAGAGCACAGATACTTTAAAATAAAGGAGGGCTATATGTACCTTTTTTATCGGGATAAAATATACCGATTATCGTAAAAGGATTTGGAGCAAACTTATCATAAAGATGCGTAGTACCTAAGAAAAAATATAAGTCTTTGGCGTCGGTAAAGTTATCTAATTGTTTTAGAACTCCCATTTTTGCTTCATCTCTTGTCTGTTGTTTTCTTAAATTATTGTATAGCTGAAAAAATTCCCAATCAAGTATTGTCATGTCGCTTTCATAACCATCAATATCTTGAAATTCTATCTTAAAGCTATATGGGATTTTTGGCATATTGGTCAAATTTACGCTATCGTCATTGTCGAAAAGTGAGGCATTCGCATCTTTAAATTGATTTTTTTCTGCTTGTGTCCAAGTTTCATCATCATCTTTATATTCTGCGTAATTTCTTATTATTTTTGCAGGCTTGAAGGTTGCCAAAGATATACCACTCTTTTTATGCTCAGAGATAAGCTCCTTTATACTTCTATAAATTTTATTTTTAAAAAGATAATCTTTGCGTTTTTGCCAATTATTTATTGTATCCAAATGACCAACAATCTCTATATCTTCCGAACTTTCAAGCCTGTGGCTTTCGGGTCTATGGTCTTTAGTGTTTTTGATAACAGGTACTCTGATAATATCATATTTTTTATATTGTTTATCCTCAGACAATTTTCTAAACTGGACAGGATAAAGCCGTATCCACGAACCGTCTTTTCGCAAGCCTGCCGTGCAGACCAATTCGGTATATGTTTTTGAAATAACAGGATATGTCTTAACCGTGATAAGTATATCCTCTTTTGCCATGTTATATATGCCTAATCTCTAATTTGTATGATGTATTTATCTTGGTTGCTATACAACCTCTGTGGCACATATTTACATCTTTTTCGTAGCACATTATAGCCATTCTATCGTAGGTATCGTATAGATACAAGAGTTGTTCCAAATCTTTTTTTGCATACTTTAAAGTGCTATCTTTATATATATCAAAAAGTGCTGCGTAGTCCTCTTTGGTTTTTAGGTTTTTTCTCTCTTCTGATGCTATCCCCAAACTTGGGATATGAATATATTTTATGTTAATTTTCTCAAGCGTATTAGCCAAAAATGCTTTTGAAAACCCAAACTTCATACTTAGCGCATTTTTCCTTACATCAACCAATATCCGCACATCATTTTTTATCAGGTTGTTGATAAAACTCTCAATACTCTTACCTTCATACCCAATGGTAAAAAATTGTTTTTCGCATATATACGGTTTGTGTGATTTTATTATTTGCTTGTCTATATGCTCATCTGCTATTTTGCTGTTTATCGCAAAGTATGGGAAGTTATTATATACATGAGATATCAATTCTTTGCCTCTGATATTATTAAATCTTTTGCTAAAATCTTTTAGTTTTATTTGTTCGTTTTTATCCAAGAAGTCTAAAAAATTGATTGTGGTCGATTTTTTCTCATAAATTTCTGCATTTGATAAAAATCCATATTGTCGCATCGTATTCATATCATTGTTGGCTTGAAAAGAGTAGCAACCATACATATAAGGTACAAAGTCATAGCTTTTATCCTGCTGCTCATCAACATACAAAAACAGAAGTTTTTGAAAGTCAATTTTTGACAACTGAGCACCACTGCTTTCCAATAGTGCTAGTGCCAATCGTTGTCTTTTGTATGTCGGTAACTCTCTCGTAATAATATTTTTCACACAAATACTCCATTGTCGCTTATTATATTAATTTGTCTATTCTATCAAAAATATCTCCCATTTTGCTGCACGATGCAAAAATCTGCCACATTTTATTTTTATGAAATAAAAATTATCCCCAAAAATTTAATGTTAAGTTAAAATGATTTGTGATAGCTTCTTGCTAGTAGTTTTTACTTAAATCAACACAATGGGGGTGCGATATGTCGTACAAAAGTAGCGAGGGCAAGAGTATCTTGCCTAAGATTGCATGGGGTTTGATTGCGATAGTAGGAGCGTTTGCTTTGGGCTATGTAGCGCTCAGGAGAGGCGAGGCCATCAATGCCGTGTGGGTTTTGATAGCTTCTGTTTGTGTGTATCTTATAGGCTACAGATATTATGGGCTTTACATAGCCGACAAAGTTGTACTGGCTGATAAGACACGTCTGACGCCGGCTTTCCGCCACAATGACGGACTTGATTATGTGCCGACCAACAGAGTGATACTTTTTGGACACCACTTCGCGGCTATCGCAGGAGCCGGTCCTTTGGTCGGTCCTGTTTTGGCGGCGCAGATGGGTTATCTGCCCGGTATGTTGTGGCTTTTGGCGGGCGTCGTGCTAGCCGGAGCCGTGCAAGACTTTTTGGTGCTGTTTGTCTCCACGAGGCGCGATGGGCGCTCTTTGGGCGAGCTCATCAAGCAAGAGATGGGCACTGCCGCCGGAGTGATAGGCCTCATAGCGTGTTTTATGATTATGGTCATCATCTTGGCGATACTTGCGATAGTCGTCGTCAAAGCCCTTGCTCACAGCCCTTGGGGTACATTTGCCGTAGGGTTTACGATACCTTTGGCGCTCATCATGGGCGTGTATCTTAGATTTATAAGACCCGGAAGGATTTTGGAGATATCTATTTTCGGTTTTATAGGACTTATAGCGGGCATATTGCTCGGCGGTGTAGTAGCGGAAAGCCCGACGTGGGCGAGCGTATTTGACCTCAGCGGCGAAACGCTCACTTGGATAGTCATAGTTTATGGCTTTATCGCATCTGTCATACCTGTATGGCTTTTGCTCGCACCTCGTGATTATCTCTCTACATTTTTAAAGATAGGCGTTATTTTGGGGCTTGCTCTTGGTATCTTGATAGTGATGCCTATGCTTGAGATGCCAGCCCTCACAAAATACGCTTTCGGCGACCACGGCCCCGTTTGGAGCGGCAGTTTGTTTCCGTTTTTGTTTATAACGATAGCGTGCGGAGCTGTTTCGGGATTTCACGCACTCATAGCTTCAGGCACAACGCCAAAAATGTTACCAAACGAAAAGGACGCGAGATTTATCGGTTATGGCGGAATGCTTATGGAGTCTTTCGTGGGTATCATGGCTCTTATAGCCGCTTCCATCATCAATCCGGGTGTCTACTTTGCTATGAACGCCCCGCTCGCCGCTCTCAACCCTGAGGGCTTGCAAGATATAGCTATCGCCGCCGCACAGACAGTGAGCAATTGGGGATTTGTCATCAATCCTGAAGACCTCACGAGGTTGGCTTCAGATGTCGGCGAACAGAGCATCATCTCCCGCACGGGCGGCGCACCAACGCTTGCTGTCGGTATGGCGCTCATCATACACAGCGTGTTTGAGTCTATGGGCTCAAGTATGGCGTTTTGGTATCACTTCGCGATTTTGTTTGAGGCGCTGTTTATCTTGACGGCGGTTGATGCGGGCACGAGGTCGGCTAGATTTATGCTTCAAGATTTGTTGGGTCTTGTACACCCTACTTTGAAAAAGACAAGTTCTATCCCTGCAAATCTTTTCGCGACACTGTTGGTCGTAAGCTCTTGGGGTTACTTCCTCTACGCCGGCGTCGTAGACCCTCTGGGCGGCATCAATACGCTATGGCCGCTGTTTGGTATATCAAATCAGATGTTGGCCGCTATCGCTTTGATGTTGTGCACAGTTGTACTCTTTAAGATGAAACAGCACAAATACGCTTGGGTTCCGATACTGCCGACGGCTTGGCTGCTCATTTGTACGATGATAGCCGGTTGGCAAAAAGCGTTTTCGTCCGACCCTGCTATCAGCTTTTTGGCTAAAGCGGCGCAGTTGAAAGATATGATAGCGAACGGCTTCACGCCAAGCGCGACATTTAAGAGCGTGGAGCAGGTGGAGCAGGTCATATTTAACAACCAGCTGGACGGCGTTTTGACGGTAGTGTTTATGATAGTCGTCGTGGCGTTGGGAGTGTTTACCATCAAATCGTGCATTGAGGGTTACAAAAACCCCAAACCTTCGTCCAACGAAGTCCCTTACGAGCCTATGCCGTCTAACGCTGAGGATATCCTAAGGGGAGCGGTTCATTAGATTTACGGGGGCGATTATCCGCCCTCAACCAAAAAGGAAAAAAATGCTTGAAAAAATAGTAAAAAGCGGAAAATATCTCGCCCAAGCGGCAAGGCTTATGGTAGGCGTGCCCGATTATGACTCTTACGTGCAGCATATGAGAGTTACGCACCCCGAGCAGACGCCGATGAGTTATGAGGAGTTCTATAGAAACAGAGTTGAGGCAAGATACGGCGGTAAAAGCGGCGCGAAATGCTGCTAAAGGCGACTGTATGCAGCCTATTTTTGTGACCATCTTGAGCGGTTTTTTGGGTTCCGGAAAAACTACGCTCATCAACTATCTTTTGAAGCACAACGACGGCGAAAAGATAGCCATCATAGAGAATGAATTTGGCGAGGTAAATATAGACAAAGCGCTGCTAAGCTCTGGCGACGAGACGCAAATCATTGAGCTTAGCAACGGCTGCGTCTGCTGCAGCATAAGAGGCGAGCTTACGAAGGCGCTCAGCGAGCTGGCACGGCGCAAAGAGGCGGGAGAGTTGGAAGCCTCAAGATTTATCATAGAAACGACGGGTTTGGCAGACCCTGCGCCTATCATTCAGACATTTTTTGTTGATGAGTTTCTCAAGGAGAGATTTGTGCTGGACGCCGTCATAACGCTCGTGGACGCTGCGCACATTCAGCGACAACTGGACGAACACAGAGTCGCGGCATCTCAAATAGGATTTGCCGAGCGGCTCATCTTGACAAAAACTGACTTGATAGACGAAAAAGAGCGCAAAGAGGTGCTGGAGCGTTTAAATGCTATCAACAAAAAGGCGCAAATCTGGCAAGCCGACAATGGCGCATTGGAAAAAAGTGTCTGGATAGGCATCAACGCATTTGAGCTTGACGAGAGCCTGAAGTGCGAAGAGGGCTTTTACCAAAAGATGAAATTTACGAGATTTAGCACCGAGAAAATCAACTCCTACAACGACAATATCAGCTCTTTTGTTTTGGAAGGCGGCGAGCTTGACTTTCAAAAAACAGACGCTTTTTTGGAGGAGATGATAGAAACGTACGGCAATGATATGCTAAGATACAAGGGCATACTCTGCGTCAAAAACAGACCCGAACGCCTCATCATACAAGGGGTACATAAAGTAGCGGGGTTTGATTGGGGCAGGGCGTGGGAGAAAAGTGAGGAGCGAAAATCTCTGATGGTCATCATCGGCAGAGAGTTGCCGCGAGAGGCGATAAAAAAGAGATTTTTGGAGTGTGTGGTTTGAGTGATTTTTAATTTATACAAGGAGTTTTGATGAGCAGAATATTTACTTCAGGCAAGATAGGCGCTTTAGAGCTAAAAAACAGGATTATTATGCCGCCTATGTGTATGTTTAGCGCAGGAGATGACGGCAAACCCGTGAAGTTTCACGAGATACATTACGGTGCAAGAGCGCTCGCCGGGGTGGGGCTTATCATCGTGGAGGCGACTTCCGTACACCCCAAGGGCGGATTGAGCGTGAAGGATTTGGGGCTTTGGAGCGACGAGCAGATAGAAGCGCATAAAAATATCGTTGATGTCTGCCACGCCTTTGGCTCTCATATCGCCGTGCAAATCAACCACGCAGGCAGGAAAGGTTACGAAGAAAGTGCCTCCGCAAGCGGTATACCTTACTTGGAGGGCGATAAAACACCTGCAAGATTGAGCATTGAGCAGATAGAAGAGATAAAAGATGCGTTTGTAAACGCCGCCAAAAGAGCCAAGAGAGCGGGTTATGACGCTGTGGAACTGCACGCTGCGCACGGATTTTTATTGAGCGAATTTTTGTCGCCAATAGCAAATAAAAGGGACGACAAATACGGCGGAAGCCTGCAAAATAGAAGCAGATTTGTGTTAGATACCGCCAAAAAGATAAAAGATGAGGCGAAAATCACGCTTATCGTGCGTATCTCGGCTGAAGAGTGGGTAGAGGGCGGCTGGAGTTTGGCAGATAGTGTGTATCTCGCCAAAGAGCTTGAAAAAGCGGGTGCAGACGCCGTACACGTAAGTTCGGGTGGTCTGAGCAACGTTCAACCGTTGATGCCGCCATTGGTGCCGCTGTATCAATCAGCCTACGCCAAAGAGATAAAAAAACATCTAAATATCCCACTCATAGCTGTGGGGATTATCACAAAAGCAAGCGAGGCGGAAGCTCTACTGTTGGGCGATGTGTGCGATTTTGTGGCTATCGGCAGAGAGCTTTTGTCAAATCCAAACTTTTGTCTTTACGCCGCCAAAGCGTTTAAAGAGAAGGTCATACCGCAGTACGAGAGGGGTAATTTCTAAAAAAGTGGGGGGGTGCGCCTCCTGCTCTCGCTTAGGCTCACTAAGCAATGTCATACTATGTATATTGGTCAAAATTGGCAAATATAGCAAAAACACGAGATACACGCAACACAAAGTCAAATAAGCGCATTATATACTAATGCACTTACTTGATAACCAACTTATCCAAATAGTCTTGCGAACCAACTCTTCTTTTTTGCATTTTGTTCTATAATTTTTGCACAAGCTT
>JAITNC010000089.1 GCA_031290675.1 Campylobacteraceae bacterium
TTTGACAAAAACTGATTTCCAAGTCCTTCGCCTTTGCTAGCCCCTCGCACAAGTCCCGCTATATCAACAAAGTCTATAGTAGAGTACTGAATACGCTCAGGATTTACTATGCGGGCTAGTTGTGAAAGCCTTGCGTCAGGTACGGGAACTACGGCTTTGTTTGGCTCTATGGTGCAAAACGGATAGTTTGCGCTCTCGGCGTTTTGCGCTTTTGTCAAAGCGTTAAATGTTGTTGATTTGCCCACATTTGGAAGTCCTACTATGCCAACGCCCAAGCTCATTTTTGCTCCTTTTTGGCTATCTCTCTTAGCCAATAGAGGTTTAACCTCACGCCGGCACCCGTAGCGCCAAAGCCGTTGTATCCCCACTCTTTTTCAAGGTACGCAGGGCCTGCTATGTCCAGATGTAACCATTTGTCTTTGTACTCATCTTGTATAAAATTATCTAAAAACAGTGCGGCTGTTATCGCTCCGCCGTATCTTGACGCTGATACGTTTGATATGTCGGCTACATTGCTTTTTAGAAGCGGTTTTAGATGTTTGTTGAACGAGAGGGCATTTACCAACTCGCCGCTCTTTCTCGCCGCTCTGTAAAGCTCGTGTTTCAAGTCGTCGTTGTGTCCCATGATGCCTATCGTGTATTCGCCGAGCGCGACCACGCATGCTCCCGTCAAAGTCGCCATATCTATGAGTAAGTCCGGCTTTAACTCTTGTGCGTAGCAAAGGCAGTCGGCGAGCACCAAACGACCTTCGGCGTCTGTGTTTCGCACTTCTATGGTCTTGCCGTTTTTGGCTACCAAGACATCGTCGGGTTTATAAGCGTTGCCGCCTATCATATTTTCAGTCGCTCCGATGATGGCGTGTACTTCAAGCGGCAGTTTTAACTCCGCCAACCCTTTTATGATGCCCATAGCCGCCGCACCGCCGCTTTTGTCGGCTTTCATCGTAAGCATATAATCGCCCGTTTTCAAACTCAAGCCGCCGCTGTCGTACGTCAAACCTTTGCCTACAAATACGATGCGTTTTTGTGCGTTTTTTGGCTTGTAAGTCAAGTGTATGAGGCGGGGAGGGTGCTCGCTCGCGCGGTTTACCGCCAAAAACGCTCCCATGCCTTGAGAGAGCAAAAACTTCTCATCAAATACTTCGCACGTTACATCATCAAGCTGCTCGGCTAATTTCAAAGCGTCCTCAGCCATCTGTATCGGCGTATAGTCGTAAGGGGCGGAGTTTACTATCTCTTTTGCGTAATTTGCCGCTGTAGCTATTGCTAGAGCGTTATTTATGCCAAGTGAGATTTTCTCCTGCTCTATCTGCGAGCCGTCATAACTCTCGGTGGAGATGAGTATCTCTTGAAGTTTTACATTTTCTTTTTTGCTTTTGTATCTCGTGAACTCGTAGCTTCCAAGCTCCAACCCTTCTACTATAGCGCTTGCGGCGTGAGTGGCGCATTTATCAACGTAGAGAGCTATCTTTGCGCTCTCGTAACCTGTGCGTTTGAGCAGTTTGTACGCTTTTGAAACAGCTACTCTTATCTCGTCGGCTTCTGCTGAGTTCACGCCGACATATACGTAACGCTCGCCCGCCAAAAGCAGTGCTTCCTCATTTTCAGCTTTGAAACCAAGAGTACTTAAAATCTCTCTGTGCTTGACCCATTTGTGGTCAAGATTTTTATTTACTACCAAGACTATCGTTACGTCAGCTTTGGCGTTTTCTAAATTTTCTTTTGTAATGTTATATTTCATAATCTAATCCTTTGAATGTTTTTTGTAAATATTATCTTCCATACGCTTAAAAGCCAGTATCACGGCAATCGCTCCCGCTATGACTATCGGTATCGCAAAATACCAATGTTGTTTGGCTATATGCAGCACATTCCAGATATGCTCGCCCAAGCAGTACGATAAAAGTATCGTGATAGCCGCCCAGCACCACGCACTGAGAAGGTTGATAAAAGCGAACTTTTTGCCGTTGTAGCGTGTGATGCCTATAGATATAGGTATGATGGTGCGAAGTCCGTACATATATCTCTGCATAAATATGATAGGCCAGCCGTGGCGCTTTAAGAGTATATGCGCTATGGCAAATTTGCGCCGCTGTTTTTTGAGCTTTTTGTTGATATATTTTCTAAAATATCGTCCTATGTAAAAGTACATCTGGTCGCCCGCAAAGCCGCCAAGACCCGCTATAAAGATAGCAAGCCCCAAGTCCATCTCCCCTTTATGCGCCAAGATGCCGCCCAAGATAAGCGCCATCTCTCCTTCAAGTATGCACCATATAAAAAGTATGATATATCCGTATCTTACGATAAGTTCTTCAAAGTCAATGTTGGCAAAAAAGCTTATGATTTCTTCCATTGCCAAATCCTACTCAAGCTCAAGCATATTTTTTGCTTGCGCTATGTCTTTATCGCCTCGGCCTGATATGTTTACGATGATGAGCTTGTCTTTCAGGCGTTCGCTTGGTATTTTCTTAAGATAAGCGACAGCGTGCGCACTCTCAAATGCCGGAATAATCCCTTCGCTTTGAGATAGCCACACAAAAGCCTCCAACGCCTCTTTGTCGGTTATGCTGTCGTATGTAACTCTCTCCAAGCTTTTGAGACAAGCGTGTTCAGGCCCTATACCCGGGTAGTCAAGCCCCGCCGATATGGAGTAAGCCTCTTGTATCTGACCGTCCTCATCTTGCAAAAGATAACTCATCTGTCCGTGCAAAACGCCTTCGCTTCCTTTGGCCAAACTCGCTCCGTGTTTGTCCGTGTCTATGCCCATTCCGCCGGCTTCTATGCCGACACATCGGACACTTTTATCGTCCAAAAAGTGGCTGAAAATACCCATAGCATTGCTGCCACCGCCGATACAGGCTACGACAAAATCAGGTAGTTTGCCCTCAGCTTTTAGTATCTGCTCTCTCGCTTCGCAGCCGATGATAGCTTGAAAATCCCTCACCATCATAGGATACGGATGCGGTCCGGCGACTGTGCCTATGACGTAAAATGTATCTCTTGCGTTTGTTACCCAATGTCTTATGGCTTCGTTCATAGCGTCTTTCAGGGTTCTGCTGCCGCTTTTTACGCTATGTACTTTTGCGCCCAAAAGCTTCATACGAAATACATTTAACTCTTGTCTTATCGTATCTTTTTCGCCCATAAACACTTCGCACTCAAGTCCCAAAAGAGCCGCTATGGTCGCACTCGCCACGCCGTGCTGTCCTGCGCCTGTTTCGGCTATGATTTTCTTTTTGCCCATCTGTTTGGCTAAAAGCCCTTGAGCGATAGTGTTATTTACTTTATGTGAGCCTGTGTGGTTCAAATCCTCACGTTTTAGATATATTTTCGCTCCAAGCTCACGTGATAGATTTTGTGCGAAATAAAGAGGCGAGGGGCGTCCGACATAGTCTTTGAGGTATTTGTCTACGCCGCCCCAAAACTCTTCGCTAAAACGGACTTTTTTATACTCTTTGTCAAGTTCCAATAAAACAGGCATAAGCGTTTCAGGGACAAATCGCCCGCCAAAAATGCCAAAATGTCCCAACTCGTCAGGGTCAAAATGTGAAGGTTTTGGTATATACATCAAAAAACCTCCAAAATAGAATATATCGGCGTTGTTTTGGCTATCTCTTCATCGCCTTTTAAAGATTTTAGATTTATTAAAAAACAAGCTTCTACACACTCTACATTTATCTTTTGTAAAAGTTTGACAGCCGCTGAAGCTGTGCCGCCTGTGGCTATGATGTCGTCTATGAGTAAAACTTTTGGTGGATTTTGCTTTGCGGTGCTAAATGCGTCTATGTGTATCTCTATCTCGTCTATGCCGTATTCAAGGGCGTATTTTTCGCTTATGGTCGTGTATGGCAGTTTTTTTGGTTTTCTTATGGGTACAAAAGCCCGCCCCAACAACGCCGCTAACGCCGCACCAAATATAAATCCTCGGCTTTCAATGCCTATCACAAACTCAAAATCGCTCTTTTCGTATCGTTTCGCTAAGTGGTTCATCAAAAAACTAAACGCCTCTTGGTCGTTCAAAAGTGTAGTTATATCTTTGAAAATGATGCCGGGCTTTGGAAAATCCACGACACTTCTTATCTTGCTTGATATGTATGCCTTCTCCTCATCGCTTAGCGTAACCATCGCTTTACCCCTTAAATCTCTATCTTTTTTACTCTATCTGCGTGCCTGCCGCCCTCAAAAGGCTCACTCAGCCACGCTTCTATCATTGATTTTATCACGCCAAGACCGACGACTCTCTCGCCAAAACACAAAACATTGGCGTTGTTGTGCGCACGTGCCATTTTCGCTGTGTAAGCGTCGTGACAGAGTGCCGCTCTGATACCTTCGTGTCTGTTCGCGCACATGCTCATGCCTATACCCGAACCACATATAAGTACGCCGAAACTGCCGCTGTCTTTGAGTACAGCTTCGCATAAAATATGAGCGAAATCAGGATAATCAACCCTCGCATCGCTTTTTGTGCCAAGGTCTACGACCTCACACTCTTTCTCTCTCAATATCCCCGTTACTTCCGCTTTGATGCCAAAACCTGCGTGGTCGCTTGCTATATAAATTTTCACACTCTTTCCTTAAAAAAGTTGTGGATTATAGCATAATGATAATTAAGGGACAGTTAGTTGATTTGTTTTTCAGCTTTGTTTAGTTAGTATTCAGAAATACCAAAGAAGGAGCTTCCCATATACTACGATTTTATGTCAAATATAGCCTTGGTGGTTGTATGTATCGTGTTGGCGATAATAATCATTCCAATCGTATCAATAGTAAAAGTAGTCGGTATTCAAGACAAAGTGCGCTACTTGTCCAAAAAACTTGAAACGCTGCAAAAGACTGTGGACGCCCTCACGCAAGGGAGCGGGGCTACGTCTGTCTTGAACGCTCAAAGCAAGATAGTAAAGCCAGCCGAGCAGATAGTAGCACAACCCAAAAAACAGCCAGATGTTGCGCCTGTGCCTCCGCCAAAAACACCGCCTCCGCCGATTCAAAAACCGATACCGGAGATAAAACCGCAGGCTAAAAAAGTAACACCCCCTAACGATACGCAGTTTGACGATGTAGCGGGTAAATTTATAAATTGGCTCACTCAAAACATAGTCGCTAAGGTGGCTATCATTATCCTATTTTTCGGCGTTTCATTTTTGCTCAAATACAGCATTGACCACGGTCTGTTGTCGCCCGAGATAAGAGTTTTGGGGAGCTTGATTTTAGG